>JAURMS010000141.1 GCA_030830595.1 Gammaproteobacteria bacterium
CGCGGTGAAGTCAGCCTGCACCGCGAGGTGTTCCGGCCTTGGGGCAGCTACGACAGCGTGGACGCAGGGCAGCGTTTTCAGGTGAAGCGGCTGGTGGTCAAGCCGGGTGCCAGTATGTCGCTGCAGTTACATCACCATCGGGCCGAACACTGGATTGTTGTGTCAGGCACTGCGCGTATCACCCGCAACGACGAAGTGTTCCTGCTGTCCGAGAACGAGTCCACCTATATCCCGGTTGGGGCTCGTCATCGGATCGAGAACCCGGGCAAGGTGGAATTGCACATGATCGAGGTCCAGTCGGGCAGTTATCTGGGCGAAGATGACATCGTGCGCTTCGAAGATCATTACGGCCGAGGCTGAGGAGTTCCCTTGAAAGTTCCCCTGCTCGACTTGAAGCCACAGTACCTGGCGCTGAAGACGGAACTCGACGAAGCTTTGCTCCGGGTCGCGGCGTCCCAGATGTTCATCCTGGGACCCGAGGTGGCTGCCCTCGAGCAGGAAATGGCCGCCTATTGCGGCGCGCGGCACGGCATCGGCGTGTCGTCGGGCACCGACGCGCTGCTGGTTGCGCTGATGGCGATGGAAGTGGGTCAGGGCGACGAAGTCGTGACCAGCCCCTACACCTTCTTCGCCACCGGGGGCACGATTGCGAGGCTTGGCGCGACCCCGGTCTTCGTTGACATCGACCCGTACAGCTACAACCTTGACCTGGCACAACTGGAGTCTTTCCTGACCGGGTCCTGCGAATCGCGGGATGGCGTGTTGTTCAATCGTAAGACCGGCCGGCGGATCAAGGCGGTGATGCCGGTTCACCTCTACGGCCAGGCTGTGGACATGGACGCCCTGCTCGGCATGGTCCGCCGTTACTGCGTATACGTCGTGGAGGACGCCGCCCAGGCCATCGGATCCGAGGTCGACGGCGGGCGTCGCGTAGGGGCGCTTGGCGATGTAGGTTGTTTCTCGTTTTTTCCGACCAAGAACCTGGGTGGTTTCGGTGATGGCGGGCTGTGTACGACCAACGATGATCGCCTCGCCGCCCGCATCCGTCAGCTGCGCGTACACGGCATGGAGCCCAAGTACTATCATGCACTGGTAGGAGGTAACTTCCGGCTGGACGAGATCCAGGCGGCCGTCCTCAGGGTGAAGCTCAGGCACCTCGATGCCTGGCACGCGGCGCGGCAGCTCAATGCCGACTTCTACGACCAAGCGTTCCATGAAGCCGGGCTCGATCAGGTGGTGATCACGCCTGCACGCCACACCGGCTATCGGCACATCTACAACCAGTACGTGATCAGGGTGCCCGAACGTGACGCACTCAGGCGCCATTTGGGGGAGCAGGGTATCGGCACCGAGGTGTACTACCCGGTGCCCCTGCACATGCAGGAGTGTTTCACCTACCTGGGCTATCGCCCGGAGGATTGCCCGGAGTCTGCGCGGGCAGCGGCCGAGACGCTGGCACTGCCGATCTTCCCGGAACTGGAGACGGCGCAGCGGCAGTATGTGGTGGACATGATCCGGGATTTTTTCCGAAAAGGATGAGACAGATGGACTTGTCGGGATGTTTCAAGGCGTATGACGTGCGGGGCAGGATTCCGGAAGAGCTGAACCCGGAAAGCGTGTATGCGATTGGCCGCGCCTACGCAGAGTGGCTCAAGCCCGGTCGCGTGGCGGTTGGCAGGGACATCCGCCTCTCCAGTGCCGAATTGGCCGAAGCCCTGGTCCGCGGCCTGACCGACTCGGGGGTCGACGTGCTGGATATCGGCCTCTGCGGCACCGAGGGTGTCTATTTCGCTACTTTCGCCGAGGGCCTGGACGGCGGCATCATGGTCACGGCCAGCCACAACCCTCCCGACTACAACGGCATGAAATTTGTCCGTGAGGGCTCGCGTCCGGTCAGCGGCGACACCGGTTTACAGGACATTCGCCGCCTGGCCGAGCAGGGCCAGTTTGCCACCCCCGGTCGTCGTGGTGCCGTCGCGCCTTTGGATATCAGGGCCCGATATCGCGAGCACCTGCTCAGCTATCTGGATCGCTCCCGCCTGAAGCCGCTCAGCATCGTCTCCAATCCCGGCAACGGGGGTGCCGGCCTGGTCATCGACCTGCTGGAGCGGGACCTGCCTTTCGAATTCACCAAGGTCCATCACCAACCCGACGGCAGCTTCCCTCACGGCGTTCCCAATCCAATGCTGGAGGAGAACCGTGCGGCCACGGCGGAGGCCGTCAGGGCTGCCGGTGCCGACTTCGGGATTGCCTTCGATGGCGACTTCGACCGGTGTTTCTTCTTTGACGAGCAGGGCCGTTTCATCGAGGGCTATTACATCGTGGGCCTGCTGGCCTCCGTGTTTCTCCAGCGTCATCCAGGTGCGAGCATCGTTCACGATCCGCGCCTGACGTGGAACACGCTGGAGATCGTGGCGCAGTGTGGTGGCAAGGCGGTGCAGTCCAAGTCCGGGCATGCTTTCATCAAGCAGGTGATGCGTGAGTCCGATGCCGTCTACGGCGGGGAGATGAGCGCGCATCATTATTTTCGCGAGTTCGCCTACTGTGACAGCGGCATCATTCCCTGGCTGGTGATGGCCCAGGTGCTCTCCGAGCGTGGCGTGCCGCTGTCGGCACTGATCGATGAGCGTATGCAGCGGTTTCCGGCCAGCGGCGAGATCAACCGCAAGCTGGCTGACCAGCAGGGTGCCATCCGGGCCGTGCGCGAACGTTACGTGCCTGCGGCCCTCAAGGTGGAAGAGGTCGATGGCTTGTCGGTCGAGTACGCCAACTGGCGCTTCAACCTGCGTTCCTCGAATACCGAGCCGCTGGTACGCCTGAATGTCGAGAGCCGAGGGGATCACCCACTGATGCAGGACAAGACGGCGGAAATCCTCGCGCTGCTCAATACCTTCAGTTAAGCGCGACTCACTGACTCAAGCTGGCACTCTTGACCAGGGCCGTCACCTGACGGCCCGGCTCAAGACCCAGTTCCCGGACGGTTTCCATCGTCACGCGCGTCAGGAGTCGATCTCCCGCGGCGTCGAGGAGCACCTCGCAAAGACCCGTATGGGCCAGCCCCACTTCGAGCACGACAGCTGCCAGCCGGTTGCGGATGCTCAATTGCCCGGGGTCGCCGATGGCCAGGGACACGTCCCGAGCCCGGATCAATAGCCTGACGGGTTGACCTGCTGCAACGGGGTTCCCGGGCAGGCGCAGTTCGCCCGCCGGATGGCGATAGGTGTTCAGGCCATCTCCTGCGACGCCCGTGGACAGCGCCGTCAGCACGGTGCCCGCCTCATCGGTGCCCGATAAGCCGGGAAGGTCGAGTCGACCGAGCAGTTCGTTGATGGGACCGCAGGCACGCGCCTGGCCGTCTTCCAGGAGCAGGAGTTGCTGAGCGAGGCGCGCGATTTCGGGCAGTGAGTGGCTGACATAGAGCATGGGCACGCTGCTTGCTGCGCAGACGGCTGCCAGGTAGCCGATCAGTTCTTCGCGACGCGGCACGTCCAGCGAGGCACAAGGCTCATCCAGCAGGAGTAGTCGCGGGCCGGACAGCAGGGCACGGGCGATGGCCACTCGCTGTCGCTCGCCCCCTGACAGGCTGCTCGGGGGTCTATGGAGCAGGGCGCCGAGCCCCAGTAATTCGATCATGTGTCCGCGCAGGCCGGGATCGCGCGGAGCGCGCCCATGCCGGCGGCCGAAGTCCAGATTGTCGCTTACGGTCAGGTGCGGGAACAGGCGACTGTCCTGGAAGACGTAGCCGATTCCCCTGCAGTGGGCTGGCAGCCACAGGCCGCGCTCGGTGTCACAGAGTAGATCGCCGTGAAAGCTTATCCGCGCCTGATGTGGCCGCCTCAGTCCGGCCACGATTTCCAGCAGCGTGCTTTTGCCGGCTCCGGATGCTCCGAACACCCCGGTGACGCCGTCTGGAATCTCGGCCACCACCCTGAGTTCGAACTCGCCTTGGCGGTGCCTGAGATCCAGCTGGAGGCTCATGGCGCCCTCCCATGACGCCTGCGCACCCGGCGTGCCAACCACTCCGAGGCCAGCAGGGCCGTCACGGACAGGGCGATGGCCACACCGGTCAGCCGCAGCGCTGCGGCCTCACCGTCCGGCAGCTGGATGGCGTTGTAGATGGCCCCGGGCAGCGTCTGTGTGAGCCCCGGGATGTTGGACACAAAAGTAATGGTGGCCCCGAATTCGCCCAGCGCCTTGGCAAAGCAGAGCACGGCGCCGGCGAGGATGCCAGGGAGTGCCAGCGGCAGGGTGATGCGGGCCAGAACCCAGACCGGATGGGCCCCAAGGGTGGTGGCCGCCTGCTCGAGCCCGCTGTCTACGGACTCGATGGAGAGTCGTACCGATCGGACCAGCAACGGAAAGCCCATGATGCTGCTGGCAAGGGCCGCACCGGTCCAGTTGAAGGCGAAGGAGAACCCCAGGGTGTTCTCCAGCAAGGCCCCTAGGGTTCCCTGTCGGCCGAAGGCGATCAGCAGCAGGTAGCCGGTGACGACCGGCGGCATCACCAGCGGCAGGTGGACCAGGACGTCCAGCAACAGCTTGCCTGGAAACTGGCAACGGGCCAGCACCCACGCCACCGCGATGCCAGGGGGCAGGCTGACCAGTGTGGCCCAGGCAGCCACCTTCAGGCTGAGCTGGATAGTGGTGAGTTCATCTGGCGTGAAGATGGTCAGGGGCTCCCGTCCGAGGACAGGTCCGTAAAGCCTGCCCGTAGGAAGTGTGCCATTGCCGCTGGGCTGCCGAGAAATTCCATGAAAGCGGCAGTATCGGGATGGCGACTGCTGGTGATCGGGGCTGCCCAGTATTCAATGGCCGGGTGGCTGGACGGCGGAAACTCAGCCGCGACCCGCACCCGAGGTTCGGAGCGGGCGTCGGTGGCGTAGACCACCCCGAGTGGCGCTTCGCCGAGTGCCACGAGCCGCAGGGCACTCCGTACATCCGCGGTTTCGGCCAGCCTGCCCTCGACTTCTGGCCAGAGCCCCAGCGAGGTCAGTCCCGCCCGGGCATAGCGTCCCGCCGGCACTGATTCCACCAGCGCGACCGCCAGCCTGCCGCCAGCCAGCGCCTTGGCCAGGACGCCCGTCTCGAGCGGCACCGACTGTCGAGACGAACTCGATGGCACGACCAGCACCAACCGATTGCCGGCCACCCGACGGGGCTGCGACACACGCCCCTCGGCGGTCAGGGCGTCCAGCCAGGCCCGGTCGGCGGAGATGAACACATCAGCGGGCGCGCCCGCGCGCAGCTGGCGAGCCAGCGTGGCGGTGCCGGCGAAGGACACCGTCATCTGACGTCCGTCGGCATTCCAGTCACTGCGCAAGTCTTGCAGGACTGAGGACAGGCTGGCCGGCGCGAAAACCAGCAGCGGACGCGAGGGCTCGGCTGCCCTGGCCGGCAGCGTGAGGCCGAGGCAGAGAAGGAGGGCCAGGGCGCGTCGCAATCGACCTGCTCGAGTCTGTGTGAAGCGAATGTTTTTTGGGTTGAACATAACGACAATAGATGTTACATATCATGAGGTTATAAAACATATATTCATAAATTTTACATAACGTATTGATAAGGGAAGGATCAGACTCATGGTGAAAGGGAAGGCGAGAGTATCGGCCCTGCTCGCAGGCGTGTTGCTCACTGGGGCTGGCTCAGCCCAGGGCCCGGATGCCGAGGGGTTTTCCGGCCCGTTCCGGGTCGGAAATCACACCTGGGAGAGCCGCCAGGCTTTTATCGATAGTGGTGCGAGGTGTGGAACGTTGCCCCTTCAGGCTGCAGAGCAGGCGAGGGTTGAGAGGGAGATTGCGCCAGCCCTCAAGGAAATTATCGACGCCCGAATGAGCAACCGGAGGCCTAATCTGGGTGATTCCTCCAGGGGTAAACCAGGTAACAACCCACCACCTCCGTCCGATCCGGGTGGCATCGTCACGCTTGCGGCTAAAGTGATCCCGGTGTGGTGGCATGTCATCGCTGACCGAGAGGGCTCGCCCCTGGATATCTTGGATAACCAGATCGCTGCACAGATCTCTGTGCTCAACGCAGCGTTTTCCAATACGGGATGGAGTTTTGTCCTCCAGGACACCAGTCGAACCTACAACAGTCGTTGGGCGACGATGCGGCAGGGTTCGAAGGACGAAAAGGAAGCTAAGCGCACCCTGCGTCGCGGCACGGCGGACGACCTGAACATCTACAGCTGGAACCTTGGTGGCGGGCTGCTTGGCTGGGCGACTTTTCCCACCAGTTACGCCGCAAATCCCAGTTATGACGGGGCGGTGGTGCTCTATAGCTCGCTGCCTGGCGGCGA
>JAURMS010000142.1 GCA_030830595.1 Gammaproteobacteria bacterium
AGCGATCAGCGGCGCGGGCGAACGTTTTGCCTGGCGGTTATAGCGAGCGGGAACCACCCGATCCCATTCCGAACTCGGAAGTGAAAACGCTCTGCGCCGATGGTAGTGTGGCCGCATAGCCATGTGAGAGTAGGTCACTGCCAGGCTTCCAATCAGAACCCCCCGGTCGAGAGGCCGGGGGGTTTTTCTTTTAAGATGTCGTCTGCGCCGGAGGGACACCATGGGCCGATACCGCGGACTGCCGGAACAGCTTGATTCGCGTGAACAGCGGATCGGCGTGCTGCTCGTCAACCTGGGCACGCCCGAGGCGCCGACCTACGGCCCGGTGCGGCGCTACCTGGGCCAGTTCCTGCGCGATCGGCGCGTGATCGAGCTGTGCCCCTATGCGTGGTGGCCGATCCTCTTCGGGCCGATCCTGACCTTCCGCCCCCGGAAGTCGGCGGCCGCCTATGCCAAGATCTGGCTCGAGGACGGCTCGCCGCTGCTGCGCTACTCGGAGCGCCTCACCGCCAAGCTGGAGCGCGAGCTGCACGCCGGCCTCGGCGAGGACGTTCGCGTCGCGCTGGCGATGACCTACGGCAAGCCCTCGGTGAAGGCCGTGCTCGAGGGCCTGTTCCGTGACGGCGTCACCCACCTGCTGGTGCTGCCGATGTACCCGCAGTACTCGGGGACGACGACCGGGGCCGTGTTCGATGCCGTGGCGCGCGTGCTGATGCGCCGTCGCGCGGTGCCCGAGCTGCGCTTCATCCGCGACTATCACGACGATCCCGGCTACGTGGAGGTGTTCGCGGCCCGGATCGAGCAGTCCTGGGCCGAGGCCGGCGGGCGCTCGCACCTGCTGCTGTCCTATCACGGCATCCCGGTGAAATACGTGGAAAAGGGCGACCCGTACCGCGCCCAGGCGAGCCACATGTCGGAACTGATCGCGCAGCGCCTCGGGCTCGGGCCGGGCGACTGGTCCATGAGCTTCCAGTCCCGGTTCGGACCGACCGAGTGGCTGCAGCCCTACACCGACCAGGCCCTGAAGGACCTGCTGTCCTCGGGCGTGCGCGACGTGACCGTGGCCTCGCCGGCGTTCAGCGTGGATTGCCTGGAAACGCTGGAAGAGCTCGGCGTCGAGTACCGGCACCTTTACATGGAAGGCGGCGGCCGCAGTTTCACGCTCGTGCCGGCGCCGAACGACGATGACGCGCACGCCAGTGCGCTGGCGTCGATCATCCTGCGCAACCTGGCCGGCTGGCCAGGCGTCAGCGCACCCAGGACGCCCTGACCGGATCGCCCGTAGCAGAAAGGCGCTAGAGCTGGGATTCGATTGACAGAACCCTGGCCAGCCAGGCCTGGAAGCGCCGCCAGCCGGAAGCCTCCGGTTCGCTGTCGTAGGTGCTGCCGCCGTCGGTCCAATGCAGCTTGCCGTCCATCAGGCTGACCTGCCAGGCCCTGGCGCCGGAGGTCTGCAGGTCGAAGATAGCGTTGAGCTGCGCGGCCAGTTCCGGGTTCGCGACCAGCACGCCCTGCTCGGTGTTGAGGGACACGGAGCGGGGGTCGAGGTTGAAGCTGCCGACGAACAGCATTTCGCCGTTCAGGGTCAGTGCCTTGGTATGCAGGCTCGCGCCGCTCGAACCGAACAGGCTCGAGTCCGCCTGCTCGCCTCGCTCGGGCTTCAGTTCCCACAGCGCCACGCCCCCTTCGAGCAGCTGCTCGCGATAGCTCGAGTAGCCGCCGTGCACTGCCGCGACGTCGTTGGCAGCCAGTGAATTGGTCAGGATACGTACCCGGGCGCCGGACTGCGCCTTCTCGACGAACAACCCGGTCCCGGAATCGCCCGGCACGAAGTAGGGGGAAATGACGGCCATGTCCTTGTGCGACTTCTGCACGGCAGCGCGCAGCGCCGAGGCAACTTCGGACTGATCGGGCCCGGGCTCCTGCAGGGCCTTGAGCGGATCGTCGGCGGTGAAGTGATACTCGCTCGACCAGGTCACCGGCCAGTCGCCCGCTGCCAACCGCTGCACGGCATCATCTCGCTTGAGAATCTCGGCGTAGTGGCTATGGCGGGCCTCCTCGACCACCGGCGCCAGCTTCGCGCGCAATACCGCCAACGCGTCCGGCGTGACCGCTTCCGGGCTCAAGACAGAAATCGGGTAAACGGCCCGTGAATTCCAGTACCGGTCGAAAGACGCGGATATGTCGCGGACGACCGGTCCGAACATCGCGAAGTCGAGGTCGACGAAGTTGACCTCCTCGCTTGCGCTGAAGTATTCGTCGCCGAGGTTTCTCCCGCCAACCATGGCGATACGGTTGTCGGCGATCCATGACTTGTTGTGCATCCGGTGGTTAAGTCGGTCGAAACCGCTCAGGAACTCCAGGCCCATCGACAGCGAGCCGCTGCGTGAGGCCAGCGGGTTGAATAACCTGACCTCGATATTCGGGTGCGCATCGAGCGCGGCGAAGCTGTAGTTCTTGGCCCGTGCGTCCATGTCGTCGAGCAGCAGGCGGACCTTGACGCCGCGATCGGCCGCCTCGAGCACGACGTGGGCCAGGAAGCGGCCCGTCATGTCCGCGTGCCAGATGTAGGTCTGTACGTCGAGGCTGCGTGCGGCGAGCGCCGCCGATCGCGCGCGAATTACGAAGGCTTCCGATCCGTTGCTGACCAGCCTGAATCCAGCGGCGTCGGGATGGAGCGCTTCAGCCGGTCCGATCAGCGCATCGAGCCTGGATTGCTGACCCACGCCCATGGCGTGTGCCTCCGGAAGTTCGGGCCGCTCGGGCAACCGGGCGCAGGCCGAGACCAGCAGCAACGCGAACGGCAGCAGCCAGCGCGAATATCGCCGCATCACGCTTCCCGGACGCCCGGCGGCAACCGCCTGGTCATCCGCCGGCTCGGGCGCTGGTTGCCGTCGCGCCAATCAGGACCGGATGCGTCGGTGGCGTGCCGCTCGCGGCATAGAGGGGCTGCATCTGCGGCGCCAGTTTCGCGAGTTCCTGCTGGCGATGCTCCGGGCCGGGGTGGGTGCTCAGGAATTCGGGTGGCGCGCCACCGCCCAGCGCGCCCATCTTCTGCCAGAGCGTGGCCGCGGCCTTCGGGTCGTAGCCGGCCTTGGCCGCCAGCTCGATGCCGATCCGGTCGGCTTCGGCCTCGGCGGTGCGGCTGTTGGGCAGCTGCACGGCGAGCTGCGCCGCCGCCGCGGCCATGGCCATCGCCTGGCCCGGCTTGTCCGAGGCGATGCCCGCGGCGATGACGCCCATCTGCGAGGCCATCGAAATCGACATCTTTTCGGCCGTGTGGTTCGCGAGGGCATGGGAAATCTCGTGTCCCATCACCTGCGCGAGTTCGTCATCGGTGGGATCGATCTTGAGGATCAGCCCGGTGTAGACGGCCATGCGGCCGCCGGCCATGCACCAGGCATTGACGGTCTTGGGGTCGTCGATGACCTCCACGCTC
>JAURMS010000016.1 GCA_030830595.1 Gammaproteobacteria bacterium
ATCCCCTTTATCTCCGGCAAGCACATCTTCCAGGACAGCCTGTTTGTGGGGCAGAACGTGACTTCCGGAGCCGCCCCGGCCGGTGGTACGGGTCCCAAGCTCACCATTGCCGCTGGCAACACCCTGGTGTTCCAGGATGCCGCCGACTACATGCTGATCAACCGTGGCTCGCAGATCCTGGCCGACGGCTCGCCGACCGCACCGATCACGCTCACTTCCTTCACTGATGCGATCTCCGGCACCGCGGGTGCTAACGATGTGCAACAGTGGGGTGGCCTGGTGATCAACGGCAACGGCATCACCAACAACTGCAGCGACGCCGAGCGGGCCAATAACCAGTGCCACGTGGTCTCCGAGGGGCAGCCCTCCAACTACGGCGGCAGCGACAATGCCGACAACTCTGGCGTGCTGCGCTACGTGATCGTCAAGCACAGCGGCTTCGAAGTGGCGCCCGGCGACGAGTTGAACGGCATCACCTTCAATGCCGTGGGCTCCGGGACCACCGTTGAGAACCTCCAGGTCTACAGCACCTACTACGACGGACTCGAGTTCTTCGGCGGCGCGGTCGACGTCAACAACGTGGTGGTCCTGTATGCACGTGACGACTCCCTCGACTATTCCGACGGTTACGTCGGTACCATCGAGAACGCCCTGATCATTCACTGGCAGACGGACGGCAACGGCTGCGTGGAAGGGGACAATGTCGGGTCCGGTCGCACCGCTGCAGGCGTGTCCGACACGCTGGCTCCGGTCTCCGAGCCGACCATCCGCAACATGACCTGCATCCTGTCCAACAACGATGCCGGGACCCACGGTGATTCCGAGGGGCTGAACATCCGTCAGGGTGGCCGCCTGGTGCTGGAAGACAGCATCATCTATGGCGGCTACGGCAACCTGGTCAATGGCAGGACCTCCAACGAGTGCTACGACGTATCTGGCACGGGCTCACTGGCTGCCGCCGTCGCTGGCACGGCCTTCGCGGTGGTCAACACGGTCAACGCCTGTGAAGAGCTGCTGAAGATGACCCTGCCTAACGGCGACGCGGCCACCGAGTGGTGGTTCGGTGCCAACCCCAGCACCAGCGGGGCCAACTACAGCTTCAACACCGGTAACTTCGCGATCGCCGATTCCGACAACGCCAACGTGTCGGTCCTTGTTCCGGGGGGCTATGCCACGGCCAGCAATATCGTCGACGACTCGGGTGTGACGCTGCGCTCGGGCGCCGGGATCGGCGCGGTGCAGCAGGGCAATGACTGGACCTCGCCCTGGGCCTTCGGCCTGCGCTCGGCCAACGCCGATCAGCCCCTTTGGTTCGCACCCTGAGGCTGGACTCCTGAGGGGCTGGCGCGGTGATTTCGTCACTGCGCCAGAGCCCACCTGGCCCCTTCGCGTTTCTTCGAGGTTCAAATGATCAGGAAGCCGCTCGTCAATGCAATCCGCCTCGCCTTGTGCGGCCTGGCCGTCCAGGGGGCCTACACTGCCCCGGCCGTCGCCCAAGACCAGCCCGTCTTAGAGGCGGGTGCAGCGTCCACCCAGCTGGAGGAGATCGTGGTAGTCGGCCGGCAGCGATCGGTGGCCACCGATGTCCTGCAGGAGCGCATCGAAGCCGAGGTCGTGGCCGATATCGTCAGCAGCGAGCAGATCAGCCGGGTCGGGGACAGCACCGTCTCGCTGGCCCTGAGGCGCCTCCCGGGCGTGACCCTGGTCGGCGATCAGTATGTGTACATTCGTGGCCTGGGCGAGCGCTATTCCAGCACCACCCTGAACGGCGCCTACGTGCCTTCGCCGGACTTGACCCGCAACGTCATCCCGCTGGACCTGTTCCCGGCCGAAATCGTAGAGACCATTTCAATCCAGAAGGGTTACACGCCGGATCGTCCTGCGGCCTTCGGTGGCGGCAACGTCGACGTCCGGACCCGCGGCATACCCGACGGACTGGTCTTCAACCTGCAGGTCGGCTCTGGCTGGAACTCGGAAAGTTCCAACGACGGATTGACCTATCGTGGCGGTGACGACGACACCCTGGGCACCGATGACGGCACCCGCGCGCTGCCTGCCGAGCTATTGGGCGCTATCGGTGACTACCAGGGCAGCATCAGTCCCGCGTCGATCTATCAGGCCCTGCTGAGGGACGGAGAGTTCCACAGTTTCGCCGAGGCCGAGCTCATCAATCGCCAGTTGGCCACCAGCCTTTACCGGGACCTGGACCTGCAGGGCAAGAGCATGTCCCCGGATACGTCCGTGGAGCTGTCCGCCGGCAACAGCTGGTATTTCGGCAGCGACGAGCAGTGGCGATTCGGGGTGCTGGCACTCGGTGACTACAAGAACCAGTGGCGCAACCGCCAGCGGATCGTGCGCGGCGTGCTTGAACCGGAGCTGAATACCTTCGTCGCCCAGCGGACCACCAATCAGGTCGTGTTGACCGGGTCCATGGGAGTAGGGCTGGAGTGGGCGGACGAGCACAAGCTCGAGGCAACTGCCATCTACCTGCGCAACACCGAGGATGAGGCCTCGCTCAGCATCGGCAACAACTTCAATTTCCAGGCTGCAGCCGGCCAGCAGTTGCGCAACTACCGGATCCGCTTCGAGGAACGCGACCTTGAGATCCTGCAGGTCGGGGGCTCGCACCGTCTCGGCACCCAGACTCTCGGCGTGCTCGACTCGCTGGCCCTCGGCGGGCTCGGTTTCCTGGAGGACTTGCGCTTCGATTGGTATTACTCCGATGCCACGGCTCGAACCGATCTGCCCACCGAGGTGCAGTTCTCGGCTGTCGATTCGATTGATCCGGCCAGCGGGGCCTTGCTGGCCACGTCCATCAGGCCCTCGCTCAGCGCGGCAGACTATCGGTTCACGGACCTCGAGGACCAGGCCGAGAGCTACGGTTCGGCGCTCACCCTGCCCGTTAAGGGAGAGAGTTACACCCTCGAATTGTCGGGGGGCTATGACTATTACCAGAAGGCCCGCAGCTACCTGCAGACGCAGTTCGGCCTGGGTACCACCATCAATGGCAGCGCCCTCTCGGGCACTCCTGGTGCTGTGTTCACCGACGTTAACATCCTGGATCCTGACAACGGCTTTCAACTCACCATCGGTGGCATCGGTACCGAAAGCTACCTCGCGGCAGAGGCGATTACAGCCGGCTGGGGCAAGGTAGACTTCCTCTGGGACGACACCTGGCGAATCACCGCCGGGGCTCGCTGGGAGGATTTCGAGCGGATTTCGGTCCCCATCGACCAGTATCAGTTTGATCCGGCCATCGGTAAGGTCCTGGTGCCGCCCGGTGGATTGGAGAGCCTGGCGACTGCCGAGGACGATTTTTATCCGGCCGTGGCGCTCACCTGGATCAAGCCGGACTTCTGGGCCGAGGAATTCCAGCTGCGCTTCGGCTGGAGCGAGACGGTGGCCCGTCCGGACCTGAGGGAAATCTCGGGGTCGACCTACATCGATCCGCTGACCGAGGCCCGCGTGCGGGGCAATCCCTCCCTGGTAAACGCTGACATCAGCAACTTCGACCTGCGCGGGGAGTGGTATTTCGGTAACGGCAACAACCTGACGGTGTCGCTGTTCTACAAGGACATCACCAATCCGATTGAGTCGGTCGAGGCCTCTGGATCGGACGACAACGTCTCGCTGACCTTCATCAACGCCGATTCGGCAGAGGTGTACGGCCTTGAGTTCGAGGGCCTGATGGACCTCGGCTTCCTCAGCGGCAATGGTTGGAGCGAGGGTTTCTTCCTCTCCGGCAACCTGACACTCAGTGATTCCGAGATCGTCATCGGCGGCTCGGCGCTGAACCTCACCAACAACACCCGGCGGATGACCCAGCACTCCGAGTATGTGGCCAACCTTCAGCTGGGTTACGACTCACCAGGCGGGGCTCACAGCGTTTCTCTGGCCTACAGCGTGTATGGGGAGCGGATCTATTTCGCCGGCCGGGACGGCGCCGACGACGCCTACGAGCAGCCCTTCGACTCGCTGGACCTGATCTGGTCGTTCTATCCGACCGAGCGGTTGAGTCTGAAGTTGCGCCTGCAGAACCTGCTGGATTCCAACATCGAGATCCAGCAGCAGGGCGTGAGCATCCTCGAGCAGAGCGTTGGCCTGACGGCGAAGCTAGACCTGTCCTGGAAGTTCTGAGTCGTTGCTGGCGCATCCTTCGGGGTGCGCCAGCCCCTCAGGGGGCGTACCATGGCGGCATCTTGCCGCGGGAGTCCCCATGAAAATCGGTCACCAGAAGGTCGTTTCGATCCATTACACCCTGACCCGTGACGACGGCACCGTGCTGGACTCATCCAGCGGGGGTGATCCGCTCGCCTATCTTCACGGCCACGGGAACATCATTCCCGGTCTTGAGACGGCCCTGGAGGGCAAGGTGGAGGGCGACACGCTGCAGGTCAGCATCGAGCCCGAACAGGGCTATGGGGTGCGGGATGAGCGCCTGGTGCAGGTGGTGCCGCGCAGTGCCTTCAAGGGGGTCGAGAGCATCGAGCCCGGCATGCGCTTCCAGGCGCAGGGCCCGGAGGGCAGTCGTTCGGTCGTCGTGACCGAGGTCACTACCGACGTGGTCACCATCGATGCCAACCATCCGCTGGCCGGCGTGACGCTGCATTTCGACGTCGAGGTCTCAGGCGTCCGCGAGGCCACCGAGGAGGAACTGGCCCACGGACATGTGCATGGCCCGGGCGGTCACCATCACTGATGCGGGTGTGAGGCTGCGAAGGCCGGCCCATGCTCATCGAGTGAGGGCACGTGCAGGTCTGGTCGAGCGGGTTCTTCCCGGAACTTGATCGGAACCCCGATGTGCTCGATCCCTTCGGGGTCCAGCAACAGCATGCCTCGCTCCCTGGCGTGGGGGGCGTCGAAGGCCTCCCGCAGGTTGCGGACCGGGGCAAACCCGATGTCCTTGCCCCGGAACCAGTCGATCCACTCCTGCTGGGTCCGCTCGGCAAAGCGTGCCTGCAGGAATTCGACCAGCGGTAACTGGTGAGGCCCCGGTCCGCGCTCGGCGAGCTCGGCAAGTTCAAGGCGACCGAATTCACCGAGCAGGTTGCGAACGAACTTCAGTTCCTGCGCGCCCAGGGCAACGTGCCTTCCGTCCCGAGTGCGGTAGATGCGGTAGAAGGCAGCGCCGCCCCAGGTCCGCTCGTGCGACGGGATGGGCGCACGCTTTTCAACGAAGACCGGGCCCAGCACGTTGGGTAGCCAGGCCATGAGCGAGTCCTGCATGGAAATGTCCAGGTAGTCGCCACGGCCAGTCTGTTCCCGCCGAAAAAGGGCCATCAGGATCCCGGACAACGCCATCAGCGAGGCGGCCATGTCGGCGGCCGGGACGGAGGGGTTGGCAGGCTCGCCGTCCTGCCCGAGGTTCACGCTGAGTGTGCCCGAGAGTGCCTCCACGGCGAGGTCATGGGCGGGGAGGTCGCGCTCGGGCCCGGTCTGGCCGAAGGCCGAGATGGAGGCATAGACGATCCGGGGATTGCGCCGCGAGACGGTGTCGTAATCGATGCCCAGCCGCTTCATCACGCCCGGACGAAAGGCCTCGACGAACACGTCTGCCTCCTCGCACAAGCTAAGCAGGCGCTCGCGGTCGGCCGGCTCCTTGAGGTTGAGCACCACGCTCTGCTTGCCGCGGTTGGCGTTGCGGAAGAACGTGGAGTGTCCGCCCTGGCCGAGTCCGATGTGGCGGCCAGGATCGCCCTCGCCCGGCGGCTCCACCTTGATCACGGTCGCTCCGTGATCCGCCATCATCATGGTCAGGTGGGGCCCTGGCAGGAATACCGAGAGATCGACCACCTTGATGCCTTCCAGTTTCATGTCACGCCCTCCATCCGCAGCCGGGTAATGTCGGCTTCGCTGTAGCCCAGTTCAGAAAGCACGGAGTCCGTATGTTCGCCAAGGGACGGGGCGCGACGCTTTGGCAGCCGTTCGCCGTCCAGTCGGATGGGATTGGCGAGCCCCCGGAACCCAGGTTGGTCCGGATGTTCGATGGTCCGCACCATGCCGATGGCGTGAGCATAGGGGTTATCGAGGGCCTGCGGCAGGGTGAACACCGGCGCGGCCGGCAACAGGTGGCGGAGCTTGCCCAGCCAGGCCTCGGTGGTGTCCTGGCTGAACACCTCGTCGAGCAGCGCAGTCAGCTCGTCGCGATGCTGCTTGCGGTCAACGATGGTGGTAAAGCGCGGATCCTGGGCCAGGTCTTCCCGACCAAGGGCGCCGATGAGGTTCAGCCAGAATTTTTCAGTCATGCACATGATGAAGATCCAGCCGTCCCGGGTCTGGAATAGCTGGACGGGCGTGGCAGAGGGATGGGCACTGCGGGGCAGCCGACTGGTGTGCAGCCCGGTATTCAGGTACCAGGCACCCGGGTAGGTGAGCTGGTGAAGGGCCACGTCGAACAGGCTGACGTCGATGTCGCGGCCCTGGCCGTTGCGGGCGACGCCGAGCAGCGCCGAGGTGATGGCCAGTGCCGTGGTGATGCCGGTCATGTAATCGACGATGGACAGCCCCATGCGCGCCGGCGGCGAGCCCGGTTCGCCGGTGACGTCGAGGAATCCGGCCTCGGCCTGCATCAGGTAGTCGTAACCGGGCCAACCCTCGCGCTCATTGCCGCGTCCGTAGGCTGACAGGTGCGCACAAACAAGGCGCGGGTTGCAGTCTGCCAGGGCCTGATAGGTCAGTCCGAGCTTGGCCGGCTGGTCGCCGCGCAGGTTGTTGAGCACGACGTCCGCGGTGGCTGCCAGCCGGCGAAACGCCTCGCGGCCCGACTCCGACTTCAGGTCCAGGCAGACGCTCTTCTTGTTGAAGTTGAAGGCCTGGAAGAAGTGGCTGTCGTGCTCGCCCAGGAAAGGGCCCATGGCGCGCGTGGCATCCCCCCCCTGAGGTCGGTTTTCTACCTTGATGACTTCGGCGCCCAGGTCGGCGAGGAACATCGACCCATACGGTCCGGCCCCGAAGTTCTCGAAGGTCAGGATCCGGTAGCCTTCCAGCGGCAGGTTCATGCCGGGAAGCGCTCGACCAACTGACGCGCGATGATGATGCGCTGCATCTCGTTGGTGCCCTCACCGATGCACATGAGGGGTGCATCGCGGTAATAGCGCTCCACGTCGAAGTCGACCGAGTAACTGTAGCCACCGAAGACCCGCATGGCCTCCAGGCTGTTGGCCACGGCGGCTTCCGAGGCAAACAGTTTGGCCATGCCGGCCTCCAGGTCGCAGCGCATCCCGGTGTCGTATTTGCGTGCGGCCTGCTCGACCAGCAGGCGCGCCGCTTCCACCCGCGTCGCCATGTCAGCGAGCTTCAGCTGGATGGCCTGGTGGTGGGCGATGGGCTTGCCGAAGGTCCGCCGCTGCTGCGCATAGCGCAGGGCATCATCTAGGGCGCCCTTGGCCAGGCCGACGCCGCGCGCCGCGACGTTGATGCGTCCCAGCTCCAGTCCGCCGACGGCGTGCTGGAAGCCCCGTCCCTCCATGCCGCCCACCAGACGGGTGGCAGGCACGCGGAAGTCCTCGAACACGAGTTCGGCACTGTCGATCGAGCGATAGCCCAGCTTCTTGAGCTTGCGTCCCACCGTGAAGCCCTCACCCTTTTCGCAGATGAACAGGCTCATGCCGCGATGGCGTGGCTCTGCTTCCGGATCGGTCTTGACCAGCACCGCAAAGCAGGTGCCGTAGACGCCGTTGGTGATCCAGGTCTTGGTGCCGCGCAGGAGGTAGTGCTCCCCGTCCCGTCGGGCGGTGCTGCGGATCCCCTGCAGGTCGGTGCCCGCATCCGGCTCGGTCAGGCCGATGCCGCCACGCAGCTCGCCGGTCGCGAAGCGGGGCAACCACTCCGCGCGCTGTTCGGGCGTGCCGTTGCGTTCCACTGCCTGGGCCATGATGAGGTGCGAGTTGAAGATCCCGGTGGGGGCCATCCACACGGAGGAGATCCGGGTGACGAGGCTCGCATAGCAGCTCGCGGATAGCCCCAGGCCACCGTAGTCCTGGGAAATGGTGGCGCCGAACAGGCCGAGCTCCTTCATCTGCTCGACCAACTCGAAGGGATACTCATCCGCCTGGTCGAACTTGCGGGCGATGGGTCGCACCTCGCGCTCGACCCAGCGGTCGATGGCCTCGAGGATCTGGGCCTCTTCGTCGGCGGAAGCCCGCCCCGGGTGTGGTTGCTCCATCCTCGTATCCTCAGTAGTTGGCTTTGTCGTCAACACCATGGCCGCGCTTCGGGACCAGGATGCTGCGGTCGAAGACGCACACGATGTCACCGTGCTGGTTGCGGCCCGTGGTGCGCACCGTGACGATGCCCGCCGTGGGTCGGCTCTTGGACTCGCGCTTGTCGAGTACCTCCGACTCCCCATACAGCGTATCGCCGGGGAACAGCGGGTGTGGCAGGCGGATGTCCTTCCAACCGAGGTTGGCAATGGCCTTCTGGCTGACGTCGGTCACGCTCATGCCAACCAGCACCGCTACCGTCAGGGGGCTCGCGACCAGCGGTCGCCCGAACTCGCTTGCCTTGGCGTACTCCACGTCGAAGTGCAGCGGGTGCGTATTCATGGTGAGCAGGGTGAACCAGGTGTTGTCCGTCTCCGTGATGGTCCTGCCGGGTCGATGCTCATAGACATCGCCGGCCTGGAAGTCCTCGAAGTAGCGGCCAAAGGATTCGCGGTAGCGCTGGGTGCCGATCGGTGTGGGGACGTGAACCATCTCTCTACAAACTCCTTGGAGTCGCGGGCTGGGGTGCCTTATAGTGAAGATTGTCCGGACAAATGAACAGGAAGGCAAGTTGACTGCAACCAGCCCCCGTACCCGTTACCAGGCACTCGCCGAATCGCTGCTGGAGGACATCCGCGGCGGTCGCCTGCCGGTGGGTGCACGCGTGCCGGGCGAGCTCGAGTTGGCGGGTCGGTTCGGCGTCAGCCGACATACGGTGCGCGAGGCGCTGCGCCGCCTGGAGTCGCTGGGGTTGATCGGCAGGCGTCCCGGCCGTGGCACGCTGGTGCTCAACGGCCGGCCGCAGGCGTCCTATGTGCAGGCCGTGACCCAGCCCGAGGACCTGCTGCAGTATCCCGCCGGGAGTCGCCTGAGGGTGCGCGATACGGCGGAGGTAACAGTGGGGCGCACCCTCGCTCGCCAGTTCGGTTGCCGGGCCGGCGAGCGCTGGCTCAAGCTGGCCTGCCTGAGAGACTTCGCTGACGACCAGCCCCCCGTGTGCTGGACCGACCTGTACCTCAGGCCGGCGCACCGCGATGTGGTGGCTGCGGTCGGCCGCCGGCCGGGGCTGGTGCACGAACTCATCGAAGCGCAGCATGGCCTTCGCACCGAGCGGGTCGAGGTGGACGTTCGCGCCGGGCAGTTGTCGGCGACGGTCTGCACGGCGCTGCAGGCCGAGGCGGGCAGCCCCAGCATGAACGTGGTGCGGCGCTACCTCGATGCCGAAGGGGCCTTGATCTTCGTCAGCCTCTCGGAGCATCCGGGCGATCGATTCACGTACTCGCTGACCCTCGAGCGGGGCTGGCAGTCCGGCTCCGGGCTGGTTTGGGGCGGTAAATGAGCGGAGGACCATTGAGAAGCCTGCTGTTCGTGCCGGGTCACCAGGGTACCCGGGTGGATAAGGCCCTGGCCTGCGGGGCCGATGCGGTCATCGTCGACCTGGAGGATGCGGTGCCGGCCGAGGCCAAGTCGACGGCGCGGGCCAACGCCGCAGCCGCACGGGGCCGGGGCCAGGTATTCGTGCGCATCAATGGCGTTCAGGGCGACCTGTGGCGTGACGACCTTGCAGCAGTGGTGGGGCCGGGTCTCGCCGGAATCGTGCTGCCGAAGGCGGAATCCCAGGCCGAGGTCATGGAAGTGGCCGAGAGGGTGGGCAGCCTCGCGAGGTCCGCTGGCCTGAATGACGCGGCCATCGAGGTCCTGCCCCTGATCGAGTCCGCTGCCGGCGTCGAGGCACTGCCTGCGATTGCGCGATCATCGGCGCTTGTGCGCAGGCTGTCCTTCGGGGTGGCTGACTATTCGCTCGACCTGGGGCTCTTGCCGGTAGATGACGAGTCGCCGCTCGCCTATATCCGTTCGCGGCTGACCCACGTCTCGCGGGCTGCGGGGCTGGCGCCGCCCATCGACAGCGTGGTGGTCGAGGTCCGCGACGCTGCGCGCTTCCTGGCCTCGGCTCGGCGGGCGCGCGCCTTCGGCATGGTCGGCAAGCTGTGCCTGCACCCGGACCAGGTCGGCCTCGCTCATGAGGTGTTCACGCCGAGCGAGGCAGAGCTGCGCTGGGCGCGTGCCATCCTGGGTGCGTGGCAAGAGGCCACGGCCAGGGGCGAATCGGCGACCACCTGCGCAGGAGAGTTCGTAGACGGACCGGTGGCTGCACGGGCGAGACGCTTGCTCGGCAGCGATAGCGATTATGTAGAGTGAGAACTTCACAGTCGCGCCCAGCGATGTCCTAAAATGAGGGAATGAAAGGACTGACCCACCTCCAGCGGCTGGAGGCCGAAAGCATCCACATCATGCGTGAGGTTGTGGCCGAGTGCGACAACCCCGTCATGCTCTACTCGATCGGCAAGGACAGCGCCGCGATGCTCCATGTCGCGATGAAGGCCTTTCACCCATCGAAGCTGCCGTTCCCCCTGCTGCACGTCGATACCACCTGGAAATTCCGGGACATGATTGCCTTCCGCGACCGCATCGCCGACCAGTTCGGCTTGCGCCTCCTCGTGCATACCAACCAGGAAGGGCTGGCCCAGGGCATCAATCCGTTCTCCCACGGTTCCGCGGTGCACACCGACGTCATGAAGACCCAGGCCTTGAAGCAGGCCCTGGATCATTACAAGTTCGATGCCGCGTTCGGAGGCGCAAGGCGCGACGAGGAGAAGTCCCGTGCCAAGGAACGGGTGTTCTCCTTCCGTTCTGCCCAGCATCGCTGGGATCCGAAGCGTCAGCGTCCGGAATTGTGGAACCTCTACAACTCCCGCAAGGCCAAGGGAGAAAGCCTGCGTGTCTTCCCCATGTCCAACTGGACCGAGTTGGATATCTGGCAATACATCCACCTGGAGAAGATCCCGATCGTGCCCCTGTACTTTGCCGCCGAGCGGCCGGTGGTTGACCGGGACGGGACCCTGATCATGGTCGACGATGACAGGATGCCGCTCCGTGATGGGGAACGGCCCATGATGAAGAAGGTACGTTTCCGGACCCTCGGCTGTTATCCGCTGACGGGAGCCATCGAGAGCGAAGCTGCCACGCTGACGGACATCATCCAGGAGATGCTGCTGACGACCACCTCCGAGCGCCAGGGGCGGGTGATCGACCACGACTCGGCTGCCTCAATGGAGAAGAAGAAGCAGGAAGGGTACTTCTGATGGCCCACAAGTCCGACCTCATCGCCGAGGACATCGAGGCTTATCTCGAGGCCCACCAGCACAAGGACCTGCTGCGCTTCATCACCTGTGGCAGCGTAGACGACGGCAAGAGCACCCTGATCGGGCGCCTGCTCTACGAGTCCAAGCTGATCTTCGAGGACCAGCTGGCAGCGCTCGAGTCCGACTCGAAGAAGGTTGGCACGCAGGGAGGTGACATCGATTTCGCGCTGCTGGTCGACGGCTTGGCTGCCGAGCGGGAGCAGGGCATCACGATCGACGTCGCCTACCGGTTCTTCTCTACCGACCGGCGCAAGTTCATCGTGGCCGATACACCGGGCCACGAGCAGTACACGCGCAACATGGCCACCGGTGCCTCCACCGCCGACCTCGCCGTCATCCTGGTCGATGCGCGCAAGGGCATCCTGCAGCAGACCCGGCGTCACAGTTATATCGTCTCGCTGCTCGGCATCCGTAACGTGGTGCTGGCCGTGAATAAGATGGACGCCGTCGACTACGCCCAGGGCGTGTTCGATGGCATCGTCGAGCAGTACCGGGAATTCGCCGACATGCTGGGACTGGAAGACGTGTATCCCATCCCCATGTCGGCCCTGCGCGGCGACAACGTGGTGGAGCGCAGCGAGCGCATGCGCTGGTACGGCGGTGCCACGTTGATGCAGCACCTTGAATCCGTGCAGGTCGAGCGCGACCTTGCGGGACGGCCGTTCAGGCTGCCCGTGCAATGGGTCAACCGTCCCGACCAGGACTTCCGCGGTTTTGCCGGCACCATCGCCTCGGGGCGCGTACGCCAGGGGGATGCCGTTCGCGTGCTGCCCTCTGGACGTCAGAGCACCGTAGCGAGGATCGTCACCCTCGACGGCGATCTCGAGGAGGCCGTTGCAGGCCAGTCGGTCACGCTGACGCTTGCTGATGAGATCGATATCAGCCGCGGTGACGTGCTGGCAGCAGCCGACGCACCGCCTGCGGTGGCCGACCAGTTCCAGGTCAGCCTGGTCTGGATGCACGAGGAGCCGATGCTCCCGGGCCGTCCCTACCTGATGAAGATCGGGCCCCGCACGGTCACGGCCAGCATCACGGACATCCGCCACCGGGTGAACGTCAATACACTCGAGCAGATGGCGGCCCGCCAGCTTGACCTCAACGAGATCGGGTTGTGCAACCTCGGCACAGACCGGGCCGTAGCCTTCGATGCCTACGAGGACAACCGCGAGACCGGCGCCTTCATCCTGGTCGATAGGATCAGCAACGACACGGTGGGTGCCGGGATGATCCAGTACGCGCTGCGTCGGGCCGATAACGTCCACTGGCAGGCCCTGGACGTCGACAAACGCGCCCGCTCAGCCAGCAAGGGCCAGAAGGCCTGCGTCCTGTGGTTCACCGGCTTGTCCGGTGCCGGGAAGTCGACCATCGCCAACCTGGTGGAAAAGCAGCTGTTGGCGCTGGGTCGCCATACCTACCTGCTGGATGGCGACAACGTGCGACACGGCCTGAACAAGGACCTCGGCTTTACCGAGGCAGACCGGGTGGAGAACATCCGCAGGGTCGCAGAAGTATCGCGGCTCATGGTCGATGCCGGGCTGATCGTCATGGTTTCGTTCATCTCGCCATTCCGGGCCGAGCGGCGCCTGGCCCGGGAACTGCTGGAGGAGGGGGAATTCCTCGAGGTGTACGTCAGTACCCCGCTGGTCGAGGCGGAGAAGCGTGATCCCAAGGGGCTCTATCGCAAGGCCCGAGAGGGCAAGATCCGGAATTTCACCGGCATCGACTCGCCCTACGAGCCGCCCGAAAATCCCGAGTTGGTGGTCGATACCAGCGTGGTCAGCGCCGAGGAGGGGGCCCGTCAGGTCATTGACATGCTCCGCACCCGGGGCCGCCTGCAGAGCTGAATCAGGCCCTGTCGAGCGGTCGGCGCAGCCTGACCAGTTCTACCATCACGATCCCGCCGACGATCAGTGCGGTGCCCGTCAGCTGACTGAGGGAAAGCCGTTCATCCAGCAACAGCCAGGCGACGCCGATGGTGAACGGCGGGCCGATGGTGCCCACCAGTGCGCCGCGCACGGCGCCCACCCGGCGGATGCCCTCGGCGATCATCAGCATGGGCAGGACCGTGGCCACGGTGGACAGCGCCAGCACGAGGCCCCAGCCCTCGATGGTGGGCACCACCGGCCAAGAGCGGTGGGTCGGGAAGTACCACAGGCACACCACGATGGCAGACCCCAGCAGCGCGAGCGTGGTGAAGGCCACCGGGCCTATCCTGGGTACCTGGCGCTCGCTGACCAGGAAGTAGGTAGCGAACGTAGCGGCGGTGAGCAGCACACAGGCCGAGCCGACCAGGTCGGCTTTAGCGACCCCCTGGTCGAACAGGCCTACCGCGAGCGCCACGCCCAACCAGGTCATCAGGCTGGCGATCACCACCGTGCGCTCCGGCGCCCGGCGCGTCATCACCGCTGCTGCCATCACCACCATCGCCGGATAGGCGAACAGCAGGGCGCGTTCGAGCCCGGCATCGATCAGTGTCAGGGCGTAGAAGTCCAGCAGCGAGCCGAGGCCGTAGCACAGTCCACCCGCACCGAGGGCGGCCAGCGAGGCCACGAGGGGTGCCCGCCGGATGGCCGGCAGTGCGCCGCGCCACGCGGCCCAGGCACAGAAGAGGCTGG
>JAURMS010000143.1 GCA_030830595.1 Gammaproteobacteria bacterium
GCCGAACAGCAGGGGCCTGAGGTACAGCGCACCCGGCGCCTCCGGCACCTCGTCACGGACCCGGTCGATCACGCCGAGCACCATTTCTGCCAGCTGGCCGGACTCGGGCTCGGCCAGGGCCAGCGCCCGAGCACTCTGCTGCATGCGCTGGATGTGACGGTCCATGCGGAACACGTTGACGCTGCCATCGTCCCAGCGATAGGCCTTGAAACCCTCGAACAGGGTGCTCGCGTAATGCAGCACGTGGGCTGCGGGACTGAGCGGGATGGGGCCCACCGGCTTGAACTCGTGCGCCGACCAGCGGCCGCCTGCGTAGGTGGCCATGGCCATGGTGGAGGCCAGCACGCTGCCGAAAGCCGGACGGGCCTGGGTGGGTGCCTGCGTTGGGGTCTGGGTCTGGGCGTTCATGGTGTGTCAGTCCTGGATGAACAGGGTTGCAGGATATTCCAGTCGCCCCTTGAGGGCCTGGATCATGGCGGCGGCGTCGTGGCCGTCGACGAAGCGATGATCGAATGAGGAAGAGAGGTTCATCATGCGTCGGATAGTGATGGAGCCATTGTGCACCATCGGCCGCTCCACCGCGCGATTGACCCCGATGATGGCCATTTCCGGGGCATTGATGATGGGCGTGGAGACGATGCCGCCCAGCTTACCGAGGCTGGTCAAGGTGATGGTCGACCCGGACAGCTGATCCCTGCTCGCCTTGCCACTGCGCGCAGCCAGGGCCGCCGCGCTGATCGCGGCCGACATCCCGGCCAGGGTCAGCGTCTCGGCATGCCGGACGACGGGCACCTTGAGACCCTCTGGAGTCTGGGTCGCAATGCCGAGGTGCACGCCGGCATGGCGCAGCAGGACGCCTCGTGACTCGTCGTAGTGGGCATTGCATTGCGGATAGTCGGCCAGGACCCGCACCAGGCCCAGCGCGATGAAGGGCAGCAGCGTGTAGCGCTCGACGCCGGCAGGCAGACGCCCGTTGAGGTGCACCCGCAGGGCCTCCAGCTCGGTGACGTCGACTTCCTCCACATAGGCGAAGTGTGGAATGTTGCGCTTGGCCTCGCTCATGCGCTGCGCGATCAAGCGACGCAAGCCGATCACCTTGATCTCCTCGACGGCCTCCCTGCGGGCAGCCTGGGCAGGGCTCGCTGCCTGCACAGCCACCGCTGGACCTTCCGACCGATAGGACTCGAGATCGCCCGCGGTGATGCGCCCACCGGGACCCGAACCGGCCACGGTCGTCAGGTCGATCCCTGCCTCACGCGCCTTGCGGCGGATGGCCGGCGAGGTCATGACCCGCGATGCGGCGGGAGCTGCTTCAACCGGCGCGACCTGCCCGGCTGCTGGCGCGGCCACGGCCGCCGGCGTCTCCTGGACCTCACCGTCCCCAGCCACCTCGAACACGGCGAGTTCGGCCCCAACGGCCACCATGTCACCCGGCCCTCCCGTCAGTGACACCACGCGCCCGCTGACCGGCGCCGGCACCTCGACGGCAGCCTTGTCGGTCATGACCTCGGCGATGATGCTGTCTTCCTCGACCTCATCACCCACCTTGACCTTCCATTCGACGACCTCTGCCTCGACCGTACCCTCGCCCAGGTCGGGCATCCTGAACACGAATCGGCTCATGCAGCCTCCATCACGCGCTTCAGCGCATTGGCCACCCGTTTCTGGCCGGGGAAATATTCCCACTCGAAGGCATGCGGATAGGGCGTGTCCCAACCGGCGACCCGCAGGATCGGCGCCTCCAGGTGCCAGAAACATTCTTCCTGGATGGTGGCCGACAGCTCTCCCCCGAAGCCGCCGAAGCGGGTGGCTTCGTGCACGACCACGCAGCGTCCCGTCCGGCGGACCGACTCGACCAGGGTGTCGACGTCCAGCGGCACCATGCTGCGCACGTCGATGATCTCGGCATCGATCCCGGCAGAGCGTGCCGCCGCCACGCATACATGCACCATCGTGCCGTAGGTCACCACCGTCACTGCCGTGCCCGCCTGCACCACCTCGCAGCGCCCGATCGGCACCTTGTAGTAGCCGTCCGGCACCTCGCCCTTCGGGTGGGCGCTCCAGGGCACGGCTGCCTGGTCCGGTTGGCCATCGAAAGGCCCGTTGTAGATCCGCTTGGGCTCAAAAAAAATC
The DNA here is from genome assembly GCA_030830595.1 of Gammaproteobacteria bacterium. Taxonomy (GTDB): domain Bacteria; phylum Pseudomonadota; class Gammaproteobacteria; order Steroidobacterales; family Steroidobacteraceae; genus SG8-30. The sequence continues at coordinate 2,134 of JAURMS010000143.1, forward strand.
ACCGGGTCGTCGTCCTCGATGGCCGAGATCAGCAGGCCCTTGGCGTCGTAGGGATTGGAGGGCATGACCACCTTGAGGCCGGAAACGTGGGCGAAGATGCCCTCGGGGCTTTGGGAATGAGTCTGGCCCCCGCGAATGCCGCCGCCGCAGGGTGTACGAATCGTCACCGGCGCAAAGAACTCTCCGGCGCTTCGGTAGCGCAGCCTGGCCAGTTCACTCACGATCTGGTCGTAGGCGGGATAGATATAGTCGGCAAACTGGATTTCGGCGACCGGCCGCAAGCCGTTGACGCCCATGCCGATGGCTGCAGCCACGATCCCGCCCTCCGCGATCGGCGTATCCAGCACCCGGTGCTCACCGTATTTGCGCTGCAGTCCGTCGGTGGTGCGGAACACGCCGCCGAAGTAGCCGATGTCCTCGCCGAGGATCACCACCTTGGGATCGCGGCCCAGCATGATGTCCATGGCCGAGTTGAGGGCCTGGATCATGTTCATCTGTGCCATGGTCAGCCCTCCTGCCTTTCGGCGCGCAGCTCGGCATCCTGGCGCTGAAGGTGCTCCGGCATCTCCTTGAACACGTCCTCGAACATCAGGTGGGGATCGAGGCGCGGCGCCTCATTGAGCGTGCCGTAGGTCACGGCCTCCTTCCAGGCGGCCGTCACCTGGGCCTCCAGCTCGGCTGTCAGCGCAGAGTGACGATCCTCCGACCATTCACCGATGGCGATCAGGTGACCCTTCAGGCGTTCCACCGGATCGCCCAGCGGCCAGCGCTCGTAATCGTCCCGCGGTCGGTAGCGCGAGGGGTCATCGCTGGTGGAATGGGCAGCGGCGCGATAGGTGACGTGCTCAATGAGGGTTGGGCCATGGCCATTCCGCGCGCGCTCGGCCGCCCAGCGAGTGACGGCGTGCACGGCGAGGAAGTCATTGCCATCCACCCGAAGTCCGGCGATGCCGTAACCGGGCCCACGGCTGGCAAAGGTCTGGTTCTCGCCACCGGCGAAACCCTGGAAGGTGGAGATGGCCCACTGGTTGTTGACCAGGTTCAGGATCACCGGGGCCTGGTAGACGGAGGCGAACAGCATGGCGTGGTGGAAGTCGGCTTCAGCACTGGAACCCTCGCCGATCCAGGTGGCGGCGACATCATCCGTGCCCTGGATGGCGGCCGCCATCGCCCAGCCTACGGCCTGCGGAAACTGGGTGGCGAGGTTGCCGGAGATCGAGAAGATGTTGCCGTCACGCCAGTGATACATGATGGGCAGCTGACGCCCCTTGCACATGTCCCGTGTATTGGACAGCAACTGGCAGATCAGGTCGACCAGCGGACGACCACGGACCATGTAGAGGCCCTGCTGGCGATAGGCCGGGAACAGCATGTCTCCCGGCCTGAGGGCCATGCCCTGGGCCACACCGATGGCCTCCTCGCCCAGGGAGCGGATGTAGAAGCTGATTTTCCCGGAACGCTGCATGCGTTGCATGCGATCGTCGAAGGCGCGCGTAAGCATCATGTGTCGCAGCCCCACCTGCAGTTCCTCGGGCTCGAGGTGCGGATGCCAGGGGCCGACGGCCTGGTGCCGGTCGTCCAGCACGCGGATGAGCTGATTGGCCATCGTCACAACCTCAGCGGCGGGGACGTTGACGTCGGGCCGCTGGACCTCTCCAGCGGGTGAGAGCTTGAGGTAGCTGAAATCCGCCACCTCGCCGGGTCCGGCGTGATAGCGGGGAACGTGCAGTCGTGACGGACGCATGGCGACCCCGTTTGGCGCGGCAAGGAACCTTAAGGATAGGTCACCGCCCTGCAGGGTGTTGTTTTCATTATCCTGTGGTGCAAAAATATGAAAATATTTTGCAATTATTTAAATTTATATGAAAAAAATAGTGCAGACGGACCTCGACGAGCTCGACCGACGCATTCTGGCTGCGCTCCAGGTGGATGGCACCCTTTCGGCGGCAGAACTCGCCGGCCGCCTCGGGCTGTCCACCACTACCTGCTGGCGGCGCATCCAGCAACTCGAGCAGGCGGGCGTGATCCGCCAGCGCGTGGCCTTGCTCGATCGGACCCAACTCGGCCTGGATGTCCTGGTCTTCGTCCACGTCCGCCTCGCCAGCCAGGGCCGCGATGCCATTACCCAGTTCGACGAGGCCATCCGCAACCGCCCCGAGGTCCTGGACTGCTACACGCTGACCGGGGAGTGGGATTTCTTCCTGAAGGTGGTGGTCCACGACATGAAGGAATACGAGTCGTTCTTCCTGGATCACCTGTCCAAGATCGCCAACGTGCAGTCCGTCAACTCCTCAA
>JAURMS010000144.1 GCA_030830595.1 Gammaproteobacteria bacterium
CGAAACCCGAACTTCTTGAGCTGTTGACGCGTCAGGTGCTCCTCGAGGCCAAGCACGCTTTCGAAGTAGTGCGCCGCGATTTCCACGGACGACTCGCCGACCTTGTGTGCAGCCGCCGGCACCGGGTGACGGCGGCGCTCAAGCACCACGATGCCGAGGTCGCCAAACCGCTTGCGCAGTTGCAGCGCGAGGGTAAGCCCCGCCAGTCCACCGCCGAGAATGATAACGTCTGCCTGGCGACTGCCTGTCATCTTAAACGACCTCAAAATCCAGTTCGAGCTCAAGAAATAGCCCGGAAGAGAGTCCGACCACAACCGTGGTCGAACTGCGGCATGCAAGGGCCTCGAGAAAAGGCAGACACTGCTCCATGGCGTTCCCGCCAATGATGCTGGCGTTGCGCTCAGCGACCGCCGTCGGCACCAGGTTTACGGCGGTCCGCCAGTTGATCCTGGCGGTTGAACTCGTCGTCAGGCCTGGCGTGATCACCAGTCCCACCCCAAGCATGCCGCGGCTTGGCTGCATCTGTGCCAGCGGACCGCGCGCCTCGATGTCGTAGGCCACCAGCAGGGTCGGATCCCCGTCAATTTCTGCCTGCACCAGGGTTTCCAGAAGTCCTTCGCCAAAAGTCTCACCCCACGCGCTCAAGGCGGTGTATGGCTTCATGCTCCCGGTGCCGATGCTCCAATACCCTGCGGCAGCATTATGGACAGAATTATGAAAGCGGGTAGGTGAAACCAGGGAGGGATTCTTGGCAAGGGTCTCACTCATGTAATCGCTGATTACAAGATCACCATGTGTGGAAGCAAAGACGCAAGCGACCGTCTTTGGGTCGATTCCGGCAAATTCGCACGCGCTATTGGCGACCTCAAGGGCCACTACAACGGTATCAGGGGCACGTCGCCGCTCCGTAGGTGCCAAAAAAGGTGGCACCGGGCGGTTTGCCGGTTGATCGAATGGCTCGATGTCGCCTCGCAAAACGGGAGCGGCGATCGACCAACCAGGAAGACGAGGCGCCCAGACGGCCACACCGGAAAGAAACGCGGTATGGCGTGTCGTCTCCAAATTACCCTGCATCATGGCTGAAGAGGAGGGCGCAATTACTGCCGCCAAACCCGAATGAATTACTCAGGACAGTGCGAACGCCCCGGCTTTCGTTGTTGACACACAGTTGCGGTCCGCATATCGGGTCGAGGCACTCGGTGTTCAAGGTGCCCGGGACGACTCCGGTTTCCATTGCGATGAACGACACCGCAGCCTCCACGATTCCGGCTGCGCCCAGGGTATGTCCCGTCCAACCCTTCGTTGAACTCGCACGAGTGGTGGACGGAAAGAGCCTGGCGATGAGTGCCGCTTCCACTTCGTCGTTTTTCTGGCTGGCCGTACCGTGCATGTTTATATAGTCAACGTCGGCAGGCTCGTATGCCGCTTGAGAAAGAGCCCTCTCGATCGCCAGACGCGCCCCGAGTCCCTCAGGATGCGGAGAGGACATGTGATGGGCGTCGCTTGACTCGCCGTATCCAACCAACCAGGGCCCGGCACTGCCTTCACGCTCCAGCAAGGCAAAGCCAGCAGCTTCGCCCAGGTTGATGCCCCTCCGTTCGGCATCGAAGGGTCGGCATAACTCGGGTGAGACCAGTTCAAGCGAATTGAACCCGAACAATACGCTGCCACACAGTGTATCAACCCCACCGACGATGGCAGCGTCCGCGAGCCCTGCCCTGAGCAGTCGATCGGCCTGCGCAAACACCTTCGCGCTTGAGGAGCAGGCGGTACCAACGGTTACGACGATTCCCGTCAGGCCCAGCGCAACCCGGACGAAATCGCCAAGGGAGTGAGGGGTATGGACCACAGGCCGACATAAATCTTCTGGATAACGGCCGTCCGGCAACAGCCTCTGATACGCCTCCTCCGTCGCGCCAATGCTGGAGGTTGATGTACCCATCACTACAGCCACCCGATCGGCGCCAAATCGCTCACGTGCATCGAGTGCAGCGGTCAGAAAATGATCCGCCTGTAATCCCATCCACGCCAATCGGTTATTTCGGCACTCCCATTGAGCCCACTGCCTCGGAAGTGGCGAATCCTCGACTCCTGCGACCCTGCCTATGAACGTCTCCAGAGGCGCGGGGGTGAAGTCATTTGGGCGGAGCCCGCTTTTACGATCCGCGATGGCCTGGCTTAGCGCCTGGATGCCAATGCCAGCAGCAGTGGTAGCCGTATAGGCGCTGATTCGCAAAGGCCTCATCGCCATGACAATCTCACTGGTGCGACGGGAGGTAATCTCTCAAGGGGCCGCTTCGGAGGCCAATTCCTTGCTGATGTCCCCCACCAGATTCTGGTTAACCCAGCCCAGGTACTTCTTATGAATATGGGGGACGCCTTTCTTGATCTCATAATCAAGATTAGTGCTGTCGAGGTACCGAACCTGCACGCTGGCACTATCGTAGGTCACCAGCACCTTCAGCACGTGGCTTCGAACGCTCAGTGTGAGTTCCATCTTGCCCGGCTCGTCCCCGGACACGATCCAGTTGCGACGCGAACCCCCATCACGAATGGCCTTTCGCACCTTGGCCACATCCAACCCGTCTGGAACTACAATCGGTGCCGGATCCACCAACGGCTTGGTCGCCAGGGACTCCGGTGAAACAAGGGCGAAACCAAAAACAGTCACCAAGCAAGCCAGCTTGAAAAACCCATATGAGTCCAGTTTTTTAGTCAACTTCTGGTCTCCCGATGCACAAAAAAGCCATGCCTACGCGGGTTGCGTTGCGCGGCGTTCCTCGATGAATTGAGACAGACTGCGAAGGGACGAGAAGATTTTCTTGTTCTCCTCATCGTCTGCCTTGATCTCCACCCCGTATTTCTTTGAGATCTCGAGCGCTAGCTCAAGCGCGTCGATCGAGTCCAGCCCCAGCCCGGAGCCAAAAAGGCCATCGTCAGGATCAATACTCTCGGGGTCCACCCCTTCCAGGTTCAATGCTCCTACGACAAGCAGCGCAAGTTCCCGCTGCTCCGGACTTTGGGAGATTTTCATCCGTGAATTGTGCCTGCCAATGAGATATAGATTCAATAATTTTATATCATTCCGCCGAGCGCTCTGGCATCCCCTGTGTACTGGACGGCAGGGATGCAGGCCGGCATCAAATAAGCGTCTTTGGGAGGGCGCCTTACCGCCAGCGGCGGTGGGCTACGGACGGTTTAAATGGCGGAGACCTCGTTACGAGTAAGTTATGAACGGCTGGATGCAGGCCGGCCGCTTGAAGACGATGTTCTTTTGGCGATCGACTATGCATCATCGCCTGGTATTGATGACCCTCGCTGCCTGACCGTGCCGCTTACCCCCCTGGGCGACTGCCCGACCGGGGAGGTTTGGCGCGGTGGCCGGCCGGTCAGGTCAGCAACAGACGGGGATCTGCACTACGCTGAGGATGGGGATCATGTTGCTGGCTGGCTGACGATCCAGGAGGACCTTGACGGTGCCGACCTGACCGCGATCACTGAACGCGCTTACCGGGATATCCTGAATTTCCATGCGCAGACGGACTATCGGCATATCTGGAGAATGTGGAACTTCATTTCCGACATCAATCAGGGGGTCGATGACGACGAACGCTATCGCAGGTTCTGTCAAGGCAGAGCCCGAGCCTTCAGGCAGGCAATGGACAGGGGGACCATACGGGAATACCCAGCGGCATCGGCGATAGGCAAGAAGACAACCCCCCGTTCCCTGCAAGTCTGCTGGATTGGTAGCCGGCATGGCGCTTCAATCCTGGAAAACCCACGCCAGGTGAGCGCCTTCGAGTACCCTCGTCAGTACGGTCCAGCCTCGCCGAGCTTCTCCCGAGCCGCCGTCGCCCCAACCCGGATGTTTCTCGTATCAGGCACCGCCAGCATCATCGGTCATGAGTCAAGGCATCAGGGCAACCTCACTGCGCAAATCGGGGAAACCTTTAAAAACCTTGAGACCTTGGCCTCCACTGCAGCGGCGCAACAGGCCGTGCGCTTCC
>JAURMS010000145.1 GCA_030830595.1 Gammaproteobacteria bacterium
CGACCACGTATCCCCATCTCTTGCGCCGTTGGCTTGGCGAGCAGCAGGTCGAGGCAGAGGTTGTCACCCTCGCCGGCTCCGTCGAGATCGCGCCAAGCCTGGGCCGGGCAGAGGCCATCTGCGACCTGGTCTCCACCGGTGCCACTCTGGCTGCCAATCGACTCGTCGAGACAGAAGTGGTGCTGGATAGCCATGCGGTGCTCATCCGAACGCCTGCCACGCTGGACAGTGCCCGCGAGGAATGGATCGGCCGGCTGCTGCTGCGCATGAACGGTGTGCAGCAGGTACGCGAAAGCAAGTACATCATGCTCCACGCGCCGCGCGATGCGCTCGAGCAGATCTCGGCGCTGTTACCGGGAAGCGAGTACCCCACCATCCTGCCCCTCGAGGGCACCGACGAGAAGGTCGCCGTCCACGCGGTGTGTCGGGAGAATGTGTTCTGGGAGACCCTGGAGGGCCTGAAGGCGGCGGGCGCCTCGGCCATCCTCGTACTTCCGGTGGAGAAAATGCTGCCATGAGCACACTGATGCCCGCCGCCGTCCACTGGGCCACCCTGGATGAGGACGCAAGGAGCGCCTTGTTGCGCCGTCCTGCGCAAGCCGCGGCGCTGGAGGTCGAACAGACCGTGCGTGACATCATCTCGCGCGTACGCGCCGAGGGTGACCGCGCTGTGCTTGAACTGTGCCTGGAACATGATCGGGCGAGCTTGAATTCCCTGCGGGTATCACCCGAGGAACTCGAGGCTTCCTCCGACGCTCTCTCACCCGAGCAGCGCCAGGCGGTCACGCGCGCCATCGCCAACGTCCGGCGTTTCCACGAGGCACAGCGGCCGCAGCCCCTCCGCGTCGAGACGGTCCCGGGGGTGGTGTGTGAACGACTGGCCTTACCGATCGACTCAGTCGGGCTCTACGTGCCAGCCGGGTCTGCGCCCCTGCCCTCCTCAGCGCTGATGCTGGCGGTGCCCGCAACGCTGGCTGGGTGCAGGAAGGTGGTTCTGTGCAGTCCTCCGCGGCGTGACGGGCAGCTCGATCCGGGCGTCCTGTTCACGGCCCGAGAGTGCGGGGTGACGGAGATCTACAAGGCAGGCGGCGCCCAGGCGATCGCTGCCATGGCCTATGGCACGGAGACCATTCCGAAGGTAGACAAGATTTTCGGGCCCGGCAACGCCTGGGTCACGGCGGCCAAGGTGCAGGTGGCGGCAGACCCGGAGGGGGCAGCCTATGACATGCCAGCCGGCCCGTCTGAAGTCATGGTGGTCGCTGACGAGACGGCCGATCCGGACTTCGTTGCCTCAGACCTGCTGGCCCAGGCTGAGCACAGCCCGGATGCCCAGGCGGTGCTCGTCTCGACCTGCCCACGGCTGGTGACTGAGGTCCTGGGAGCCCTCGAAGTGCAGCTGGACAGGCTCTCACGCCCGGGCATTGTCCGGGCGGCGCTCGCCAACAGCCGGCTCGTCCTGGTCGAGGATCTGGAAACGGCCATCACGGTCGCGAATCGCTACGCGCCGGAGCACCTGATCCTGCAGGTTCGCGAGCCGCGGCGCTGGCTCCCCGGCCTGCGGACCGCCGGTTCGGTTTTCCTCGGCCCGTGGACGCCCGAGGCGATGGGCGACTACTGCAGCGGCACCAATCACGTCCTGCCCACCTATGGATATGCTCGAGCCCATAGCGGCCTGTCACTGGGATCCTTCATGCGCGAAATGACGGTCCAGCACATGACGGCGGATGGCTTGCTGGGCCTTGGGCCCACGGCCGTGACGCTGGCCATGATGGAGGGCCTGGATGCCCACGCGGCCTCCGTATCCGCCCGGCTTGACAAGCTGGCGGGAGGCATCGAATGAGCATCCTCGACCGGGTGCGTCCGGACATCCTGGCGCTGGAGGCTTATCTTCCTGCCAGCTGGAAGCCGGGCCTGGTGCGACTCCACGCCAACGAGAACCCGTGGCGACCGGAAGCTGATCTGTCCACGGGGGGCCTCAATCGCTATCCGGAGCCACAGTCCGCCGACTTGGCGCGCGCCATGGCCAGCCTGTACGCGGTAGACCCTGCCTGCGTACTGCCGACCCGGGGCAGTGACGAGGGCATCGATCTACTGGTGCGTGCCTTCTGCGCCGCAGGCCGTGATCGAGTGCTGCTGTCGCCACCGACTTTTCCGATGTATGGCTTTGCGGCTCGGGTCCAGGGAGCAGGCATCGTGACCGTTCCGCTGGTCGAACCGGACTTCGCGCTGGACGTCGAGGCCGTGTGCGCCGCGATCGACGATACGGTGAAGCTTGTATTCGTCTGTGCGCCCAACAACCCCACCGGCGGTCATCCGGGCCGGCAGGTCATCCTGGGCCTGGCCGAGCGGATCGGCGAGCGCGCCCTGGTCGTAGTGGATGAGGCCTATATCGAGTTCTGCAAGACCCCCTCGCTGGTCGACGAAGTAGCGGGCCGCGACAACCTCGCGGTGCTGCGCACGCTGTCCAAGGCCTACGGTCTCGCGGGCGCGCGGTGTGGGGCGGTGATCGCCAGTCCGACCCTGATCGACCTGCTGCGTCGTCTGCTGCCGCCCTATGCCGTCACCACGCATACCATAGAGACCGTGACCGCACGCCTGCAGATCGACGGCATCCAGCGCTCGGCTGGCCAAGTAGAGAGGCTGCTGGTCTCTCGTCAATCCCTGGCTAACGCCTTGGCGGGCCTCTCTGCGATCACGCGGGTCTGGCCCAGCGAGGCCAACTTCCTGCTGGTCCACAGC
>JAURMS010000146.1 GCA_030830595.1 Gammaproteobacteria bacterium
CCGGTGCGGGCGAACAGGCAGGTGTAGAGGACACCCTCCGAGGACAGCCTGGCGCGGTTGCATGCGCCGCAGAAGGGCTGCGACACCGAGGAGATGAAGCCGACCTCGCCGGCCCCGTCCGCAAAGCGATACCGCTCTGCCACCTCACCCGGATGCGCAGGGTCCACCGCCTCGAGCGCCCAGCGGGATTCAAGCAGGCGCTTGATCTCCACAGAGGGCACCACTCGGGTGGCGTCCCAGCGGTTGCAGGTGCCGACATCCATGTACTCGATGAAGCGTACGGCGACGCCCGTGCCACGGAAGCGCTCGACCATAGGCAGGATGGAGTCCTCGTTGACCCCACGCTGTACCACGGTGTTCACCTTGACCGGCCCGAGGCCGGCTTCCTGTGCCGCGGCGATGCCCTCCAGCACTCGCTCGACGCCGTCGAAGCCCCCGCTGAGGGCCTTGAAGGTCGCCGGCTCGAGGCTGTCGAGACTGACGGTCACCCGCTTGAGGCCGTTGGCCTTGAGCCTGACCGCCTGGTCGGCCAGCAAGATGCCGTTGGTGGTCAGCGCCAGGTCTTCCAGGCCCTCAATCGTGGACAATTCGCCGACCAGGTCCGCGATGCCCGTGCGCAGCAGCGGCTCGCCGCCGGTGAGCCTGAGCTTGCGGGTACCGAGGGCCACGAACAGGCGCGCTAGCCGGGTGATCTCCTGGAAATCCAGTCGCTCGGTCGAAGAGAGGAAGCGGTAGTGATCGCCATAGGTCTCCCGGGGCATGCAGTACGGACACCGGAAGTTACAGCGGTCCATGACCGAGATGCGCAGGTCGCGCAGCCGGCGTCCCAGTCGATCCTGCGGGGACCGGTCTGAGACTGGCAGCGGCGTGACCCCTGTCTGGAGCATCGGGCGGTGGCCGACTTACTTGGCGTTGGCCGCCTTGTAGGCCCGCAGCTGCTCGTTGAAGCGATCGGCCACGGACTGCGCCTCGTCGACGGCGGAGTTGTTCTTCTTGGCCTGCATGGCCTGGAGTTCCGCCTTGCGCGCGTCGTCCAGTTCGGTGCTGGCCATGATCGACTGCAGTTCCATGTCGAGGCAGGCGTTGTAGGCCGCAATGTCCGAGTCGAATTGCTTCACTGCCGTCTGGGCGGCGACCATCTGGTCATAGGTCGCCGTGGCGCCATCGGGGAGACTCTCCGGCGGCCGGGGATAGACGCAGGTCGCCCCTGCGGTGGCGGCCAGCAGGGTGCAGGCCAGGGTGGTCAGGCTGGTGGCGATGATGCGCATGTCGCGTCTCCTCGGCATGGTTTGGGAGGGGGGAGTTTACCTCAGCGGCAAGGCTGGGGCGGTATAGTGAGCCGATGCGGGAAGATGAATCGCTTGCCGATTTCACACCCGGACGGGTGGTCGAGTTGTCGCCCGGCCTGCGCCGGATCGTGGCCCCGAATGCCGGGCCGTTCACCGGGCCCGGCACCAACAGCTATCTGCTGGGCGAGGAGGAGCGGATCCTGATCGACCCGGGCCCCGACCTGGCCGACCATGTCGAGGCGCTGCTTCAGGCCGGCGAGGGCCGCATCGCCTGGGTGCTGGTGACCCATACCCACGCCGACCACTCGCCCGCGGCGCGCGCCATCCGCCGCGCGACCGGCGCCACGGTGGTGGGCGCCCTGGCTCCCGATGATGGTCGTCAGGATGTGCGTTTCCGACCGGACGTGCAGCCGGTCGATGGCGAGCGGATCCTCGCGGACGGCCTGGCCCTGCGCTGCGTGGCCACGCCCGGCCACGCCTCCAACCACTTCTGTTTCCTGCTGGAGGGGGAGGGCATCCTGTTTACGGGCGACCACATCCTGGGTCACGTCTCGCCGGTGATCCTGCCCCCGGATGGCTCCATGGCCGATTACCTCGAATCCCTGCAGCGCCTCAAGGCGCTGCCGCTGGCATGGATCGCGCCGGGGCACGGCCCGCCACTCCCGGACCCCGTCGGGGTCATCGACCGGCTCGTGGATCATCGTCTCGGCCGTGAGGCGCGGGTGATGGCGGCGCTGGAGAGGCTAGGCAGCTCGGCGCTGGAGCAACTCCTGCCCGAGGTCTATGCGGACGTCGATCCGACCCTGCACCAACTGGCGATCTGTTCCCTGCATGCCCATCTCATCAAGCTCGAACGAGACGGGCGGGTCGTACAGGCAGCCGGCTCGTGCTGGACGCTGCTTACTTCTCGCCGTTGACGTAGCGGTCGATTTCCCGGTGGTAATGCCGGATGCGCACTTCCTGCTCCCCCCAGAGCGGTCCACGGAAGCCGCGTGAGCGGGAGCCGGCGCCCACGGCAGCCACCAGTTCCACGTCCTGGTCCAGCACCTCGCCGAGGTCGGGCTTGGTCCCCTCAGGCACGTGTTCGATGTTCGGGCGCACCCGTCCGGTTACGTCGGTGCCTTCCGGCAGTCCCATCCACGCCGGCACGTTGTAGTTCGGATCGTCGACGTAGCGATACATGGTCATGTTGTCATAGAAGAACTTGGTCGGGTCGTCCGGGTGCGGCAGGAAGCGCATGATGAACACACCCTCCGGATGCATGCCGATCTGCACGTTGGGGAAAAACCCGGTGGCCCAGCTGTCGGTCAACTGGCCGTCGGTGAACTTCTCGTAGTGCGAGAGGCCCAGGCGCTGCGCGCGCTGCCGCTTGGATTGCTGGACGGCTGTGCGCACCTCGCGGGCATTGCCCTTGAAACTGTCCGGATCCATGCCGGCGTCCTGCATCATGAAACGCAGGCCAGCGTCCACCGTGTCCTGGTCCGCAATGCGGTGCGACTTCACGCACAGGGGCACGATCATGCGCTGGAAGCCGTTGGGGTAAAGGTCCAGCTGACTGAAGTCGTCCATCACGCCCTGTGTCTGCGGATGGATGTGCGGCAGGTGATAGGTCTCGTAGAAAGAGTCCACTCCGACCTTCCAGTTCGCATCCCAGGTACTGCGTACATGGCGTACGCAGTGCATCTTGTCGATTTCGTAGTTCTCGATGTAGCCATCGGGCAGGCCGATCCACTGCTTGAGCGGCGGGGCCTTGCCATCCATGTTGATGAAGATGAGGCCGCCTACCTGGTCGCAGCGCACCTCGGTCATGCCTGGCCGGTGGGCTACGAGGGCCGGGGCGAAGGTCTCCTCGTCGGTGATGCCCTTGAGTCGGCCGTCGCAGTGGAACTGCCAGCCGTGGAAGGCGCAGGTGAACTGCGCCACGCTGCCGCGCTCGTTCAGGGCGATGCGATTGGCCCGATGCGGACACACGTTGTAGAAGGCCTTGATGCCGCCATCCTCCTGGCGTACCAGCAGGAACTGCTCATGCCCGAAGTCGAAGGTGCAGTAGTCTCCCTCCTCGGGCAGGTCCGAGGTGACCCCCGCCAACAGCCAGACTCGCGGCCACAGGCGCTCCCATTCCTTCTGCATGAATTCGCGTGCGTAGTACCGGGCGGGATCGGGTACCTGCAGGCCGTTGTCGACCGAGGGCCGCTTGGCTTCCAGGGAATCGGCTGGGGCGTCGGGATTGATGCGGACGTCGAAGGTCATGGCGGCTACCTCATCGCGAATCTGACGGCACGACTATAACCGACCCGCGCAAGCTGCAAACAGTCCTGACTGTTTGTTTTGTAAGGAGAGACCGACAGAGTGTTGCTTATTAGCGACAAACATGCGCCACACCTCCAGCCCGGGTGGCCAGGAGGGCGCCGGAGTAATGAAATATGTCAAATTCAGCGTTCATGCGTCGCAAAAATTCCATTCGGAAAACCGGAAGCTTTGACTTTTTTACTTGTGGGCCTAAACTGTTGTTTCC
>JAURMS010000147.1 GCA_030830595.1 Gammaproteobacteria bacterium
AGCCCGAGCCGCCGTCCTCGACCATGTAGCGCGTCCAGCCGTCCTCGTCGCCGAAGTGGGGTCGGTTACCGCCCACGTCGGTCAGTGCCGGTATGGCCTCAGTCATCTTTCGCACGAGCCCGCGGTAGCCTGAGCTGAAGGGACGGCCGCTGCGTTGTGCCTCAATGCCTGGCAGCAGGAAAAGTTCCAGGGCGAAGCGATGATAGGAGGAGGCTAGTTCCCGATTCAATCCGCTGGGATAAGTCTGATTGATCACCTCGGCCTCGAGGATTTTCCTGGACAGACGCTCCCAACGGGGAGTTTCCCTGAAAACAGGCCAGACTGTGGCCGCAACAAACAGCCCGGATACCTCGCCGATCAGGTGATTGTTGGCCGAGGAGCCACTTGAGAGATGTCGTTCAATGAGCCACTGGTGCCAGTAGATGACTGGCCATAAGACACCCTCGTGACCAAACAACCTGAGGTGTTGCTCCGAGCCGCGCAGCAGGCGCTCGATCCATACCCAAGCAGTCAGGCGCACACCAAGCTCAAGGGAACTGTGCCAATTGAGGCCGAGTGGAAAAGGGTTCTCTGCAACCCAGGATTTGAGTTGCCGTTCGATTTCGTCGCCAAACCTGGCATCGCCCGTGACCGCGTACGCAACGGCCATGACCGTAAGCTGGCGGTGTCGACTCAGTTCCCAGATGTTTTTGATGTCACCAGCGACGCGGGGGTCCCGGTAATTCATGGTCGGGCCGAAATCCAGCGGCGCCCTGGTGCCGGTGATAGGGTCAAGGTGCCAATCTGGCCCCTTAGATTGGTAGCGGTGGTTCAGCAGGTGATAGTGCCCCTTCAGATAGCCCTCGGCCTCCGCCAGCAGTTGCGTGATTTCCGGTCGAGATTCCGCGGGCAGGGCGGGCATGCTCCACCTATCCCGAATGGCCGAAACGTCCGCGCCGGGCGCGCGCCACCTCCTGCGGCGATTCCAGATCACGGTCGCCAGGGCAAATTTGACCCGCGAGACTATTTCGCCGGGCGACATCCCCCTCAGGCGGTTCAATAGCCAGGCTGGATCCACGGTCAGTGCCCTCGTCCGTTGGTCAGCAGTTGCGCATGAACATCCAGGAGGCCAGATGCGGCGTGCGGCCAGCCAAGTTCTGTTTCTATCCTTCGCTGGCCACCAGCCCCCATCTGGGTTCCAAGCAGCGTATTGTCGGCGAGAGTGACAATGCCTTCTGCCAGGTCGACGTGCCGGGTGCCGACTGCGATCAGGACGGCATCGCCGCAGAGTTGCCGGGTTTCCTCAAGGTCAAAGGCGACGAACACCTTGCCGAGGGTCATATACTTCGGCGACTTGACCATGATGCAGGCGTCCGTAAAGGCGTTCTTGGGGTCTGGTTGGGCGCAAAGATCACATCATTCAACGTTCTGCACCTGCTCCCCCAGCTGCTCGATCAGCACCTTGATCTCGGCCGCCGCCCGGCTTCCCTGGTGCTGGCGGCATGTTCCAGTCCCCTTTCCTGACCAGCTTTGGTTCAGCGGGGTCTGCCACGTATGCTGGGGTCATGATCTGGATTCCGTATTCATTACACACGTCGAGAATGTTGGCGTGAAGTCTTGAATAAATTGCCGGGCTGCTGCCTGCGTCGGCGGTGTATGCGTTGATCTCATACAGGACGCAGAAATCCTTGAGTCCCTGGTTCAGGACAAAAGGAGGCGGCTCTGCCAACAGGCCTTCAGTGCGCTCAGCGGCCATCAGCAGCATGGCCTCTACCTGTCGCCACGGGACTTCGTAGCCGATGCCTATGGTTGTATGCAAGACCAGGCGTTGCTCACGGGCGAGGGTGCTGTAGTTGGTTATGGGGCTGCTGAGGATCTGCGAATTTGGCACCACGACTGTTTCGTTTTTTGGTGTTCGCAAGACCGTGACCAGTACCCGCGAATCGATGACGTCGCCCACCATGTCATTGATCGAGATGCGGTCGCCCAGGCGGAAGGCGCGCCTGTAGGTCATGGTGTATCCGGCAATGATGTTGGCAATGACCGATGAAGACCCCAGTGAAAAAATCACCCCTAGCAGGACCGATACGCCCTTGAAGGCTGCCGAATCCGAGCCGGGAATGTAGGGATAGGCAATGACGACGCCAAAGGCGATCACGAAGATGCGGGCCAGCTTGTAGGTAGGCAGCGCCCAGTCCGGATCGAAACCCTCGATCCGGACGGTGCCCGATTCCAGCGCCGCGAACAGCATCCGTCCAAGCTTCAGAGCGTAGCGGATGACCAACACCAGGACAGCAAGAAAAACCAGGTTCGGCAACGCGCCTACCAGTGCCAGCGCGATCCTGCTCAGTGGGTCGATGACCAGGGACAGCAGACCTGCGCCCAAGGACTCGGTCCAGGGAAAAAGGGCCAGCACAAACTGCAGATAGACATAGACCAGCACGACCAGCACGACCGAAAAGAACAGGTTCAACGCGCCCCTTGAAAAGCCGACCAGCCTCTCTGCCGTGACCAGTTGGAGGTGTCCGATTTGCAAGGGCCGAACCTGCCCGGTGACGCGCGTGAAAAGATCCCCAAGGCGATGGCGAAAGGTGCCCATCAGCAACCAGATCGCAAGGCCGAGGGTTGCCGAGGCGGCGAGGGCGTATCCCGCATGCGTAAGCAGGAGACGCAGGGATCGCCGTTCTCTCCAGTTCTCCACGGCGTCGGCACTGGCGCGAAGGGCGGTACTCGCAAGGGTCAGCCGGTCGATACCCTCGAGCGAGGCATCGGCGTCGGTGACGACGAACAGCATCTGGGAACCGGCCCGGACCTCGGTGCCGGTCGAAGTCTCGACAAGGTTCAGGATGGTTACGGGTGCTTCGCGATGTCTGGCGAATTCGACGACACGAGCCTCGGCCTCAGCCGCTCGCTCACTCGCTGAGTACCCTGCAAAACCACGCAGGAGCGTAATGGTCTTGCCGTCCAGTTGGATGGGTGCGGAACTGACTGGCCCTTCGTGCTCCTCGGCCAACGCAGTCAGGCTGGTTGGGCCCAAAAACAGCATGCTAACCGTGAGGAGCATGGTGCTGAGCGGGTGCTTGCGCTCCCGCTTTTCTGTCATCGCGCGAGGCCGTAATGCTTCACTCGACATTCTGCACCTGCTCCCGCAGCTGCTCGATCAGCACCTTGATCTCGACCGCCGCCCGGGTGGTTTCCAGGTCCTGCGACTTGGAAGAGAGCGTGTTGGCTTCCCGGTTGAGCTCCTGCATCAGGAAATCCAGTCGCCGCCCGACGGCTTCGTCGCCATCCAGGGCGCTCAGCACCTCGCTCACGTGACCCTGCAGCCGGTCCAGTTCCTCGTCCACGTCCATTCGTTGCAGGGCCAGCAGCAGCTCCTGCTCGAAACGCTCCTGGTTCGGCGCGACTGCGATGACGGAGAGCCTGTCCAGGAGCCGGGCCCTGATTCGCTCACGCACTTCTGGCAGCCGGGCAGAAACCTGGGTGACCAGCGCGCTGATGCCCTGGCAGCGCGCCAGCATCAGGTCCTTGAGCCGCGCCCCCTCTGAGGCGCGCGAGTTGCAGAGTTGCTCGAGCGTGCTGTTCAGCAGGGTAACCGCCGCGTCTTGCAGGGGGCTCAGGTCCCGCTCCGTTTCGCGGACCACGCCAGGCCAGCGCAACAGTTCCATGGCATCGATGCCGGCGATATCGCCGGTCCTGCGCCGGACGCGGCCCACTTGCTCTACCAGCCTGTCGAGCAGCGGTTCGTTGAGCTCAAGGGACGACTCGCGACCCGTGTCCGCCCTGTACACCAACGTAGCATCCACCTTGCCACGCCTGAGCTTGGTGTTGATGGCCTGTCGGAGGTCGCCTTCGAGGCTGCGCAGTTCGTCCGGCAGGCGCAGGGAGATTTCAAGGTAGCGGTGGTTGACGCTGCGCAACTCCCAGGACAGCACGCCTTGAGTCAAGGTGAGTTCGCTACGGGCGAAGCCGGTCATGCTACGGATCACGTTCCGGTTCCCGGGGTCTGGGTTAACATGCGCCGCCAGAATAACAGGGAGCCCACTTGAGAGTCGAAGTTGCGGATGTAACCCATGCGGGCCATCGCGAAGACAACCAGGATCGCTCGGTCGTGGTCACTGGCCGCCATGCCGCCATGCTGGCTGTGTTCGATGGCATGGGCGGCCATGCAGACGGCGGTCGGGCCGCCGAATTGGGTTGTGAGGTGGTCCTTGCCTCGTTCCGGGCAGAACGTCATCCGCTGCTCGATCCGCTTGGGTTCCTGGCGAGAACCCTGGGGCTCGCGCATGAGGCGGTGGTAGGTGCCGGCCTTGAGTTGCCGATGCAATATCGCCCACGTGCGACCTGTGCCCTGTGTCTCGTGCAGCAGGGATCGGCCTACTGGATCCACCTTGGCGACGCTCGTGCCTATCAGTTGCGAGAGGGTCGGGTGGTTCTCCGTACACGAGATCACACCCGGGTCGAACAGTTGCTGGCAGAGGGGGTCATCACCGAGGAGCAGGTGCTGAGCCATCCGCTGCGTAACTTCGTCGATAGCTGTGTAGGTGGGGACCCGGACCAGCCCGAATTCTTTCTCTCCGGCAGGCGTCCCCTGCAGGAGGGTGACGTGCTGGCCCTCTGCTCTGACGGGGTGTGGTCGGGCGTCAAGGATGGTGACCTGGCACAGGCGCTCACGGCCCATGCTTCGGGCATCGTCGATGCGGCCAAGGGCGTGGTGGCGAAAGCAGTGCGTGCGTCTGCGCCGTACAGCGACAATGCGACGCTGGCGGCCCTGCGCTGGCTGGGTAACTAGGAGAACCGATGAGACATGACGGAAGGCGGGCTGACGAGCTCCGCGAGGTGCGCTTCACGCGTGGCTTCACCAGCCATGCGGAGGGGTCGGTGTTGGTGGAATTCGGGCAAACCAGGGTGCTGTGCACCGCCACCGTGGAGAATGGCGTGCCCTCCTTCCTCCGCAATTCCGGTCAGGGCTGGATCACGGCTGAATACGGCATGCTGCCTCGTTCGACCCATACCCGCAGCGCCCGCGAGGCTGCCCGCGGCCGCCAGACTGGCCGCACCCAGGAGATCCAGCGGCTGATCGGGCGCTCGCTGCGCGCCTGCGTGGACTTGCGTTCGCTCGGCGAGCGGACACTCACCCTCGACTGCGACGTGCTGCAGGCGGATGGCGGAACGCGGACGGCTGCCATCACCGGGGCGTACGTAGCGCTGGTCGATGCCATCGAGGGACTGCGCGAGCGGCGCGTGCTGGAGCGCAATCCCGTCCATGGCCAGATCGCAGCCGTGTCCGTCGGTATCGTGGATGGAAGCGCGGTCCTCGACCTGGACTACCGCGAGGATTCCGAGGCCGAGACCGATATGAACGTGATCATGAACTCGGGCGGCGCCTTCGTGGAGGTCCAGGGTACGGCCGAGGGGCATGCGTTTCGGCGCGAGGAGCTGGACCAGCTCCTGGACCTCGCCTCGCTCGGCATCGAACGCCTGTGTCGCCTGCAGCGCGAGGTGCTCGCGGGGATACCGTCCTGAGTGCTCGGGTGGTCCTGGCCAGCAGCAATCCCGGTAAGCTCCGGGAGCTGCAGGCCCTGCTGGCGCCCAAGGGCTGGCAGGTCGAGCCACAGTCGCGGTTCGGCCTGGTCACGCCGCCCGAGGACGGGAGTAGCTTCGTCGAGAATGCCCTGATCAAGGCGCGTTACGCCCTTGCCGCGACGGGCCTGCCATGCATCGCCGACGACTCCGGCCTGGCCGTCGATGCCCTGGAGGGGCGGCCGGGCATACACTCCGCCCGCTTCGCGGGCGAGGGTTGCAGCGACGATGACAACAATCGTCGGCTGCTGGAGGCGCTGCGTGACGTCGCGGAGGATCGGCGAGGCGCGCGCTATCACTGCGCCCTCGTCCTGGTTCGACCCGATGACCCAGAGCCGGTGGTCTGTGAGGCCAACTGGGAAGGACGGATCGCCCTCATGCCGCGCGGCAGTGGAGGGTTCGGCTACGACCCGCTGTTCATCGTGGCGGGAGATACCCGAACGGCTGCCGAGATGCCGTCGGCCGAAAAGAACCGGGTCAGCCACCGTGCCAGGGCGTTTGAGGCGCTGGCAGCCAGGATGCCCACCGCCGGAATCAGCGAATGAACTTGATGTACTCCCCGGCCTGCGG
>JAURMS010000017.1 GCA_030830595.1 Gammaproteobacteria bacterium
GCAGGCCAGGCGCTTGCGCCCCTTGGCGCGGCGGCGCTTGATGACCAGGCGGCCGTTCTTGGTCGCCATCCGGGCGCGGAAGCCGTGGGTCCGCTTGCGCTTGATCTTGCTTGGCTGGTAAGTGCGTTTCATGGTTCAAAAACAACGACATGCCCGCTCGGGCAAAGGGCGGCAAGATTAAGATCCGCGGCGGCCCAAGTCAACTACAAGTTGGGTTTCTTGTGAATAACGGCCTCATTCCACTTTCATGCAATTAAGTCGCAATTTATTAATTAAATTTTCCACTTTTTGATCAAAACTATTGAAGTGAAATATATATGTCTATATACGCCAGTTTAATGCCTATAAGTGGTTTTTTATGATTGCATTATTGCAAAGAGTAACCGAGGCGTGGGTCAGGATCAGCAATGAGCCTGTGGCCAGCATCGGCCCGGGACTGCTGGTCCTGGTAGGCGTCGAGGCCGGCGACGGCCCGGAAGAGGCCCGGCGGCTGGCCCAAAGAACCTGTCATTACCGGGTGTTTCCCGATGCCAACGGCCAGATGAACCTCGATGTAGGCGCCGCAGGCGGGGCGATCCTGGCCGTTCCCCAGTTCACGCTGGCGGCGGATACTCAGCGGGGCAACAGGCCCGGATTCAGTACGGCCGCCCCACCGGGCGAAGCGGAGCCACTGTTTCAGGAGTTCGCCGGTGCTATTCGTGCACACTTGGGCCGGGTGGAAACCGGTCGCTTCGGCGCCGACATGTCGGTCGGGCTGGTCAATCAGGGACCGGTGACCTTCTGGCTGCAGGTGCGCCCGCCCGGCAGCGGAACAGTCCGGTAACACCGATGTCGTATCATGCAAGCACAAGCCCGCTGTCCGGGCCAGGAAGAATCACATGGGTATCGGTTTCCGCGAACTGCTGATCATCCTCGCCATCGCGCTGCTCATTTTCGGCGCCAAGAAACTCCGGACCATCGGCACCGACCTCGGCTCGGCGGTCAAGGGCTTCAAGAAGGCCATGAACGAGGGCGACGAGGAGGAAGCGGCGCGGCAGGTCCACCACGACCAGCAGCCCGACGCCGACTTCGATTCCGCGCCCTCCGCCAGCGACGTCAAGAGCAACAAGCAGGGCTGAGCGCCCGATGTTCGAGGTCGGCTTCACCGAGATCGTGCTGATCCTGGGCATCGCCCTGGTGGTGCTCGGTCCCGAAAAACTGCCCGGCATTGCCCGGGACGTGGGTCGGTGGGTCGGTCGGGCGCGGGCCATGGCGCGCCAGTTCCGGCAGCAGCTCGATGTAGAGGCCGACCTGGCCGAGCGCCGCCACCGCCAGGACGACTCCACGAAACGCAGCCCGCCCGGTGACGATTCACCGTGAGCGGCGATCAATCTGCAGACGAACCCCTCGCCGAGGGCACCCTGCTCTCCCACCTGGTGGAACTGCGCAGCCGACTGGTGCGCTGTTTCGTGGTGGTCGGCCTGGTGGCGGTGCCATGTCTTGCCTTCGCCAATCAGCTGTTCAGCTGGGTCGCCCTGCCCCTGCAGGCGCAACTGCCCGAAGACACGCGGATGATCGCCACCAGTGTGGTGGCGCCCTTCATGGCGCCGTTCAAGCTCGGCCTCATCGCCGCCGTATTCCTGTCCATGCCCTACCTGCTCTACCAGGTCTGGGCCTTCGTCGCGCCCGGCCTCTATCGCCATGAGCGCCGCTTCGCGCTGCCGTTGCTCGTCTCCAGCATCGTCCTGTTTTACGCCGGCGCGGCCTTCGCGTATTTCGTGGTCTTTCCGGTGATGTTCCAGTTCTTCGTTGCCACCACGCCCGATGGCGTCAGCATGATGACCGACATGAGCCAGTACCTGGACTTCGTGGTGCTGCTGTTCTTCGCCTTCGGGCTGGCCTTCGAGATCCCGGTGGCCACCGTGCTGCTGGCCCGCACCGGGCTGGTGAGGATAGAGTCCCTGACGGGCAAGCGGGGCATGGTGCTGCTCGGCATCTTCGTGGTGGCGGCCTTCCTGACGCCGCCCGATCCGCTTTCGCAGACGATGATGGCCGTGCCGATGTACCTGCTGTTCGAGGGCGGCATCTTGATGGCGAGGGTGCTGGTACGGCCGCCGCCGGGAGAAGAGGAAGAAGAACCCGCTTGAGGGAGGGGAGTCGATGACTACGCACATTGCACCGCCACCGGGGACCCTGATGGGCCACCCACGGGGACTGTTCCTGCTGTTCGCCACGGAGATGTGGGAACGCTTCAGTTATTACGGCATGCGCGCCTTGCTGGTGCTCTACATGGTGGCCGCGACCCAGGCGGTGAACCCGGGTCTCGGCTGGAGCAGCGGCGACGCCCTCAGGCTGTACGCCTGGTACACCGGCCTGACCTACCTCACGCCACTGATCGGCGGATGGCTGGCCGACAACTATATCGGCATGCGCAAGGCGGTAGTAATCGGCGGGGCGCTGATGGCGCTCGGGCAGTTCGCCCTCGCGGCGCCGCCCGACCTGCTGGGCACCACCGGTCGCATCGAGGCCGCCTGGCTCGGCATCTCCTTCCCAGATTCGCCAACCAGCTTCTACCTGGGACTGCTGCTGCTGATCGTCGGCAGCGGCTTCTTCAAGGCCAACATTTCGACCATGGTGGGCGAACTCTACCCGCAGGGCGACGCCCGCCGGGACGGCGCCTTCACCATCTTCTACATGGGCATCAACGTCGGGGCCTTCCTGGCCCCGCTGGTCTGCTCGACGCTCGGCGAGGATCCGGCCTACGGCTGGCGGGTCGGCTTCTTCGCAGCCGGCCTCGGCATGACCCTCTCGGTGATCATCCAGCTCGCCTTCGCCTCGCGCTTCCTGGGCGAGGTCGGGGTGGCGCCGAGTGCTGCCCGCTCGCTGGCCATGAGTGGTGGCCGCAAGGAGCCGCTGACCGCCGAGGAACGCGATCGCATCAAGGTCCTGCTGGTGATCTTTATCTTTGTAGTGATGTTCTGGGCGGCCTTCGAGCAGGCGGGTGGCCTGATGAACCTGTTCGCTGATCGCTACACCAATCGCGTGGTCGGTGGCTTCACGGTGCCGACCGGCTGGTTCCAGTCTCTCAACCCGCTGTTCATCGTGGTGTTCGCGCCGATCTTTTCACTGCTCTGGAGCAACCTGGGCCGAACCGGGCGAAATCCGTCCGCGGTGGCCAAGATGTATGTGGGCCTGTTCCTGGCAGCGATCGGCTTCGCGCTGCTGGTCATCGCCGTGTTCGAGATGCAGGTCACGGGCGACTTCCGCGCTGGCATGGGTTGGCTGGTCGGGGCTTACCTGTTCCACACCCTCGGCGAACTGTGCATCAGTCCCGTCGGGCTCTCGCTGGTCACCAAGCTGGCGCCCCTGCGACTGGCGTCGCTGATGATGGGCACCTGGTTCCTGATCAACTTCTTCGCCAACCTGCTGGCAGGCTACGTCGGTGCCTTCTCCGAACAGATGGGCGAGTACGCCTGGATGCAGTCGCTGGCGGCGAGCGTCGGCGTGCGGGTCGAGGATGCCGGCCTGCTGGGCATCTTCGGTGGGATCACCCTGGTGCTGATCGTCTTCGGCCTGGCCATGTGGGCCCTGGCCGGGAAGATCGTCTCCTGGATGCACGGAGCGGAAAGTGTCCGCGCCTGATCCTGCCCGCCAGTTAACGCTACGGGCCATCCTGCTCTCCATCGTGTTGACCGTGGTGCTGGCCGCCGCCAACGCCTACCTCGGGCTGTTCGCCGGGCTCACGGTGGCAACGGCCATCCCTGCTGCGGTGGTCTCCATGGCCGTGCTCCGGCTGTTCGGCCGGGTCAGTGTGCTCGAGAACAACATCGTCGCCACCGGGGCCTCGGCTGGATCCGCGATCGCAGCCGGCACCATCTTCACCATCCCGGCGCTGGCGCTGCTCGGTCACTGGGATACGTTCAAGTATGGCTGGGTGCTCGCCATCGCGGGCCTCGGCGGCTTGCTCGGCGTGCTGTTCTCGGTTCCCCTCCGCCGGACGCTCATCATCGAGCAGGGCCTGAAGTTCCCCGAAGGCGTCGCCACCGCCGAGGTGCTCAAGGTCAGCGACGATCCAGGCCTCGGCGTGAAGGCACTCGGGGTCGCCGCCGCAGTGGGCGCGGCGTTCAAGACCGCCCTGTCGGGACTCAAGCTGTCGCCGGAGGCCTTTTCGCTGTCGGGTTACCTCGGTGGCAGGACGATCGGGTTTTTCGGTCTCAGCCTGTCGCCTGCGCTACTGGCAGTCGGCTACATCGTGGGACTCAACATCGGCGTATTGATGCTCTCAGGCGGCGCTCTTTCATGGTGGGTGTTCATTCCACTCTATAACCAGTTCTTTACGGGCTACGATCCGGCGCTTGCCGCCGAACTCGCCGGGGCCAGTGCCGAGGACGCGGCCTGGATGATCTGGAGCGGCCAGATTCGCTACATCGGGGTGGGAGCGATGCTGGTGGGCGGCCTCTGGTCACTGTGGAGCCTGCGCAACTCGCTGTTCAGCGGCCTCCGCGGCGGACTCGCCGCGCGCGGAGGCAGCGGCACCGACGTGCCTCATACCGAACGGGACTTGCCCATGCCGATCATCCTCGGCGGTATCGTGCTGTTCGTGCTGCCGCTGTTTGCGCTGTACATGGCGGTGGTGGACAACCTCGGCGTGGCGCTGGCGATGGCCGTCATCATGGTGGTCGCCGGTTTCGTCTTTTCCTCGGTCAGCGGCTACATGGCCGGCCTGGTGGGCTCCTCGAACAACCCGGTCTCCGGGATCACCATCTCCACC
>JAURMS010000148.1 GCA_030830595.1 Gammaproteobacteria bacterium
CCGGGTCGTGGCCCTCGCCGCGCAGTCCCGGCATGAGGCCCTGCTTGAGCAGTGTCGGGAATTTCGGCCCGAATGCGTGGCCCTGGCCAGCCCCGAGGCCGCCGGTTGCTTGCGGCAGGCCCTAAAGGCCGAGGGGCTCGCCATTCCGGTGCTGGAAGGTCCCGAGGGCTTGCTCGAGGTCGCGAGGCATCCCGGGGCCCAACAGGTGATGGCCGCGATCGTCGGTGCAGCCGGCCTGCGACCGACGCTGGCTGCAGCCGAGGCCGGTAAGCGTCTGCTGCTGGCTAACAAGGAGGCACTGGTCTGTGCCGGCGAGCTGCTGATGGCAGCTGTCGAGCGCAGCGGTGCAATGCTGCTGCCCATCGACAGTGAGCACAACGCCATTTTCCAGTGCCTGCCGCCAGGGGTCCGGCCCGGCAGCTCGATTCCCGGGATGAAGCGGCTGTTGCTGACCGCCTCCGGCGGGCCTTTCCGGCAGTGGAGCGCAGCGCTGATGGCGGCGGCCTCCCCGGCGCAGGCGGTCGCCCATCCCAACTGGAGCATGGGCCGGAAGATTTCCGTGGATTCCGCCTCGATGATGAACAAGGGCCTCGAGATCATCGAGGCCTGCTGGCTGTTCCGCGTGGAGGAAAGCCGGGTGGAGGTCGTCGTTCACCCGCAAAGCATCGTCCACTCCATGGTCGAATACGACGACGGGTCAGTGCTGGCCCAGCTGGGGCAGCCCGATATGCGCACGCCCATCGCCAATGCCATGGCATGGCCGGATCGAATCGCCTCCGGTGTACAATCCCTGGATCTTGCAGCGACGGCCGCACTGGAGTTCGAACCCCCCGACCCGGTGCGCTTTCCCTGCCTGCGCCTGGCCCGCGAGGCCGCTCAAAGGGGAGGGACTGCGCCTGTGGTACTCAATGCGGCGAACGAGGTGGCTGTGGCCGCCTTCCTGGAGGGCAAGCTGAACTTTCCTGGCATCGCGACGGTCATCGATCGTGTGCTGCAGGGCCACGCGCCTGCCACGGTTCACGGCCTTGAGGATGTCCTCGAGGCGGATCGCCAGGGTCGGGACCTGGCAGCGCGGGCAGTTTCCGGAGCCTGATCGGGCATGACATCGACCATCCTTACTTCCATCGTCTCCTTCCTGGTGGCCATCGGCATCCTGGTCGCGGTGCACGAGTACGGGCATTTCTGGGCGGCCCGACGCCTGGGCTTCAAGGTGCTGCGCTTCTCGATCGGTTTCGGCCGTCCGCTGTTTCGGCGGGTGGGTAGCCACCCGGACCGCACCGAGTTCGTCATTGCGGCCCTGCCGCTGGGCGGTTACGTGAAGATGCTGGACGAGCAGGAGGGACCGGTTCCCCCGGAGGACCGGGAGCGTTCCTTCCAGAGCCGCTCGCCAGCGGCCCGCATCGGGGTCCTGCTGGCCGGGCCCGGGGCCAATTTCCTGTTTGCGATCGGCGCCTTCTGGCTGGTGTTCCTGATGGGCGTGCCCGGGCTCAAGCCCCAGGTCGGGCAAGTCGCGCTCGACTCCGCGGCGGCGCGGGCCGGACTGCTCCCCGGTGACGTGATCGTCGAGGTGGCAGACACCACCGTCCAGACCCGTGAGCAGGCCATCTTGGGGCTCCTGAACGGCATCCTGGACTACGAGGAACTGCCCGTCGGAGTGGTCGGCGATGACGGTCGCCAGCGATCACTGCTGCTGTCGGTGCCGGCGTCTGATCGGCGGGCCCTGACCGAGCCCGGTGCGCTGCTGGAGGGGTTGGGCCTACAGTTCTGGCAGCCCAGGATTCCCGCCCGGGTCGGTACCGTGGTGGAGGGCGGCCCCGCTTATCTGGCCGGGCTGCTGCCCGGCGACCTGATCGTCGCCCTCGACGGCCGGCCGGTGGACGACTTTTTCGCCCTGGCGGACCTGCTGCGGGCGCGACCTGGCGAGGCGGTGAACCTGTCCGTAGACCGTCAGGGCCGATCCCTCGAACTGGACATGGTCGCCGACTCGGTCGAGGAGGGTGGCCGCGTGATCGGACGGATCGGCATGACCGCCGAGGGGCTGGCCGAATACCCTCCGAACATGCGGGTAGAGGAGCGTCACGGTCCGCTGGGGGCTGTCAGGCCGGCGCTTCAGGAAACCTGGGACAAGACCGTCCTGACTCTTAAATTCCTGACGCGGATGATCACAGGCGATGTCTCTTCGCGTAACCTGTCGGGGCCCGTGAATATCGCCCAATATGCCGGCCTGTCGGCGTCCGGTGGCCTGGATTATTTTCTTGGGTTCCTGGCGCTGGTCAGCATCTCGCTGGCGGTGTTGAACCTGCTGCCCCTGCCCATCCTCGATGGCGGGCAGGTGGTCTACCAGGTGGCGGAACTGGTCAAGGGCTCGCCGGTGTCCGAGGCGGCCCAGGCGGTCGGCCAGAGAATCGGCGTGATGGTGCTCGTCCTGTTGATGGGCTATGCGTTCTACAACGACCTTTCCAGGCTGGCTGGTTAGGTTCGATCCAGGGGGTTGACGGCGATGCTTCGCAGGTTGGTCAGCGGGATACTGGTTGCGCATGCAGCCGCGGCCGCCCACGCTCAGGCGCCGGACTTCGTGGTCGGGGACATCCGGGTGGAGGGTCTCCAGCGCATTGCCGAGGGCACGGTGTACAACTACCTGCCCGTCAACATCGGCGACCGCCTGGATGCCAGACGCCAGCAGGAAGCGATCAAGGCCCTGTTCTCCACGGGCTTCTTCCGCGACATCGAGCTGCGCCGCGACGGTAATACCTTGGTGGTGGTGGTTTTGGAACGGCCCTCCATCGAGAGTTTCGAACTCAAGGGCAACAAGGACATCAAGACCGAGGACCTGGAGCGGTCCCTGCGTAATGTGGGCCTGGCCCAGGGCAAGACCTTCGACCGGTCCGTCCTTGAGGAAGTCACCAGCTACCTGACCGACCAGTACTTCGCGCGTGGCAAGTATGCGGTGCGCGTGGATACCCAAGTGGTCGACGTGCCCGGCAACAAGGTGCGCATCACCATCGACATTGCCGAGGGTAAGCGCGCGCGCATCCGCCAGATCAACGTAGTTGGCAATACCGTGTTCGAAGACGAGGAGCTGGTCGAGGGATTCGAGCTCAAGACGCCCAACTGGCTTTCCTGGTACCGGCAGGACGATCGCTATTCGCGTGAGTCCTTGCAGGGCGACCTGGAGAAGCTCACGTCCTACTACCAGGATCGTGGCTACGCTAACTTCGAGGTCGAGTCGACCCAGGTCGCCATTGCGCCGGAGAAGGACGACATCTTCATCACCGTCAACGTCCAGGAAGGCGAGGTGTACAAGGTAGGAGAGGTCAAGATCGCCGGCAAGATGGTGGTGCCGGAGGAACAACTGCGCCAGCTGCTGGTGGTCCAGCCGGGGCAGACCTATTCGCGGCGCCTGATCACCCAGACCCAGGAGTTGATGTCGCTGCGGCTCGGCGTGGACGGGTACGCCTTCGCCAAGATCGACCCGGTGCCGCAGGCCAACGAGGACGAGAAAACCATCGACCTGACCTTCTTCGTCGACCCGGGCAGCCGGGCCTACGTGCGGCGGGTGAACTTCGAGAACACCAGCGCCATCGATGACGAGGTGTTGCGCCGCGAGATGCGTCAGTTGGAGGGCGCATATCTCTCCAACTCACTGCTGGAGCGTTCCAAGGAGCGCATTCAGCGCCTGCCGTTCATCGAGAAGGTCGAGTTCGAGACCCAGCCCGTGGGCGGTACGCCCGACCTGGTGGACGTCAGCTTCGACATCACCGAAGGCCTGCCCGGGCAGTTCAGTGGCGGCATTGGTTATTCGGAGTCGCAGGGGGCCATTCTTAACGGCAGCTTCGTGCACTCCAACTTCATGGGCAGCGGCGAGCGTCTCGCGGTCGAACTGGCCGGTGGACGCTATTCCAAGCTGTACTCGATTTCCCACACCGACCCGTACACCAACATAGATGGCGTGGCGAGGACGGTGGGGATCCAGTATCGCGACATCACGCAGTATGTCTCGGCGGCGTCCGATTTCTCCACCAAGACCTACGCGGCCTCGCTGGAGTTTGGGTATCCCATCTCCGAGTTCCAGTCGCTGCGCTTTGGGGTGACGGCGCAGCGGTCGGACCTCATCACCAATGAGTTCGGCAGCGCGCGAGAGGCGGTCGATTGGGTGCGCAACAACGGCAATCCCTACACCCGTGAACTGGTGCAACAGGGCATCGATCCCACCACCGGACAGCCCATCGATATCACGACCATCCTGTATGGCACCAAGTTCAATACCTATGAGCTTAGCGCCGGTTGGTCCTACGACACCCGCAACCGGGCGCTGTTTGCCACCCGCGGCACCCGGCACTCCGTGTACCTCTCCGCGACTGTTCCCGGTAGCGACGCGAACTACTATGTTGTCAGTTATGACTTCCTCAAGCTGCAGCCGGTCTATAAGCAGTGGACGCTGGCCTTCGCGGCTGAATTGGCGTGGGGCGATTCGCTGGACGACGACACCACCACGCTGCCGCCGTACCGGCAGTTCTTTGCTGGCGGGCCCGAGACCGTGCGCGGATTCCGCGAGAGTCGCCTCGGTCCCAAGGACAGCTTCGGCAACCCCTATGGCGGCAACATGAAGATCACCGGCCGGGCGGAGCTGATCTTCCCGGTACCCGATAAGTGGCGCGCCAGTGCCCGCATCAGTGCCTTCTACGACATTGGCAACGTCTTTTCTCAAGGACAAGGGATCAACTTCGTTGGCACTGATCGGGTAACCCCGGTCGATTACGAGTTTGATTACAATAATCTCAAGCAATCGGTGGGCGTGGCGGTCCAGTGGCTCGCTCCACTCGGTATCTTCCGCTTCAGTTACGGCTTCCCGCTTAACGACGAAAAGGCGGTGGGCGTGCTGTATCCGGACGAGACCGAGGGCTTTCAGTTCACTGTCGGTTCTGCATTCTGATGTACATGGAGATGAGGCAACACATGACTAAGCACCTCTGGCTGGCGGCCGTTGCGGCCGTGGCCCTGTTTCCGGCGGCGGCGTCCGCCCAGTTCAAGATCGGTTACGTCAACACCGTGAAGCTCCTCGAGGAGTCGCCGCAGGCGCGCGCTGCGCAGGAGGCCCTCGAGGCGGAATTCCTGCCGCGCCAACGCGAGTTGGCCGATCAGCAGAAGGCCCTCCAGGACAAGGAGGAGAAACTCAAGCGCGATGCGGCGGTGATGTCAGAGGCCGAGCGTTCCAAGGCCGAGCGTGAACTGCGTGATGGGCAGCGCGACCTGGCTCGGCGCTTCAACGAGCTCCAGGAAGACGCCAACCTGCGTCGCAATGAGGAGTTCGGTAAGGTGCAGCGCGTCCTGTTGCAGGAGGTTCAAACCTTCGCCAGGGCCAATGGCTACGACCTGGTGGTAAGCGATGGAGTCCTCTACGCATCCTCCGCCATGGACGTCACCGGTCAGGTGGTCGCGGCGCTGAAGTCCAGGACCCCCTCCGCACCCGCCAACTGATCCGGGATCTGGGCATGGCCACGTCGCTCGGCGAGTTGGCGGTCCGTTTCGGGCTGGAACTCGTCGGCGACCCGGATTGCCGCGTCGAGCGGGTCGCCACGCTCGCACACGCCGGTCCGGGTGCGCTCAGTTTCCTGGCCAACCCCAAGTACCGCGCTCAGCTGGCCGGGACCCGGGCCTCGGCCGTGGTGCTCACCAAGGCGGATGCCGGCAGGTGTCCTGTGCCGGCCCTGGTGGCCGGCAACCCCTACTCGGCCTTTGCCCGGATCGCCCAGGTGCTGCACCCGGCGGCGGCCCCGGTGGCCGGGGTGCATGCCTCGGCAGTGGTGGCGCCTGACGCGGTGCTCGATGCCACAGCCGAGGTCGGTGCCGGTGCCGTGATCGAGTCCGGCGTGGAGGTCGGGCCCGCTGCGGTCATCGGACCCGGCTGCGTGCTGATGCGGGGCGTCAAGGTGGGCGCTGCGACGCGGCTCCTGGCCAGGGTGACGGTGTATTCGGGCACGGTGATCGGTCAGCGTTGCATGATGCAGGCTGGCGCGGTCCTCGGCGCCGACGGCTTCGGCTTTGCCCCGGACCAGGATGGCTACGTGCGGATTCCCCAAGTGGGCGGCTTGCGGATCGGTGATGACGTCGACATCGGCGCCAATACCACCATCGATCGCGGCGCCATCGAGGATACGGTCATCGGTGATGGCGTGAAGATCGACAACCTGGTCCAGGTCGGCCACAACGTCCGCATTGGCGAGCATACGGTCATCGCCGGCTGCGTCGGCATCTCCGGCAGCACCACCATTGGCAGGCGCTGCATGATCGGGGGCAAGGCCGGTATCGCCGGGCACCTCGAGATTGGGGACGACGTGGCCATCTCCGGCCTCACCATGGTGTCCCGCTCGCTCTCCGGGCCGGGCATGTACTCTTCTGGCTGGCCGGCCCAGCCCGCCCGCGAGTGGCGCCGGCAGGTGGCGGGACTTCGCAGATCGACAAACAGGAAGGACAGTGATGAGTGACACACCCTACATGGACATCCACGGCATCCTCAGGCAGTTGCCGCATCGCTATCCCTTCCTGCTGGTGGACCGGGTGCTCGAATGCGTCCCGGGCGAGCGCATCGAGGCGATCAAGAACGTCACCATCAATGAGCCGTTTTTTCCCGGGCATTTTCCCCAGCGTCCGGTCATGCCTGGCGTCATGATCCTGGAGGCCCTGGCCCAGACGGCGGGCATCCTGGCCTTTCGCACGGCCGACGTGATGCCCGACGACGACCATCGCTTCTTTTTTGTGGGCATCGATGGTGCACGCTTCCGTAGGCCAGTCGAACCGGGTGACCAACTGCTGATGAGGGCAAAACTCGAGCGTGCCATCCGCGGCATCTGGAAGTTTTCCACCTCGGCCGAGGTGGCTGGGCAGGAGGTGGCCTCAGCCACCATGATGGTGGCGCCGGAGGTCAAATGAGCATCGACCCGCGGGCGGTCATAGCCCCAAGCGCGCAGCTGGCCGAGGGCGTCGAAGTGGGGCCATTCGCTGTCATCGGCGAGGGTGTGGAGATCGGCGAGGGCAGCATCATCGGACCGCATGCGGTGATCAATGGCCCGACCCGCATCGGGCGCGAGTGTCGCGTGTTCCAGTTCGCCTCGATCGGTGACGCACCCCAGGACAAGAAATACCGCGGCGAGCCCACGCGCCTGGAGATCGGCGATCGCAACACCTTCCGTGAGTGCTGCACCGTCAACCGGGGCACCGTGGGCGGGCACGGGATCACCCGCATCGGGTCCGATAACCTGTTCATGGCCTATTCCCACGTGGCGCACGACTGCGTGATTGGTGACCACTGCGTGTTCTCCAACAGCGTGGCCCTGGCTGGCCACGTCGAGGTGGCCGACTGGGTGATCATGTCCGGGTTCGCGGGTGTGCATCAGTTCTGCAAGGTAGGCGCCCATGCCTTCCTCGCCAACAACACCGCTGCCACCCGGGATGTGCCGCCCTACCTGCTGGTGGCCGGTACGCCGGCCGAGCCCAAGGGCATCAACAGCGAGGGCCTTAAGCGTCGCGGTTTTACGCCCGAGCAGATCGCCAACATCAAGCAGGCCTATCGGGTGCTCTACCGCGATGGCCTTAAGCTTGAAGAGGCCAGCCAGGAGCTGGAGAGGCTGGCGGCGGATCAGCCGGAGCTCAGGCTGTTCACTGAATTCCTGCCCACGGTGACGCGGAGCATCGTCCGCTGACATGGCTCGCCC
>JAURMS010000149.1 GCA_030830595.1 Gammaproteobacteria bacterium
CTATTTTGTGTTCCGCTACAGCGAGGACAGCCTGCGTGACTGGCTCGAATCCGGCCTCGACTCCAACGTGGAGATGCTCGCCCTGATCAACGGGGGGCAACTCATGCAATCACGCATCGGCGAGCACCTGCGCGCCCTGGCGGGCCGCTTCGACGGCGAATCGCTGGCGGATATGATCTGCCTGCTTCGCCTGCAGGTGGAACTGGCGCTGCGTGCCAAGGGGCTCCTGATCATGAAGGAACTGGGCGTGGAACCCGAGCTGGATGACGACATCCGATCTCGCCTGCAGGAACTCCGGGCGCTGGAAGCCAGCCTGGGCAGGACGGGCCAGCTGGCCATCCGTCCGCTGCTGATGGCCACGGGCAAGGACCTCTGGCAGCTCAAGTTGCTGGAACGCGCTTGACGTACCGCTGTTGCACAGGGGGAATACTGTGGGTTTTCCTGCTGCTGGGTTGCACCCTGCAAGTGCGGGCCGCCGACATGCATCAGTTGCGCGAATCACCCCTGAGGATGGTGTATTTCGACCGTAACGGACGTCACCTGCTGGACTATGCCCTGGAGAGTTATCGCCGTGGCCTGGCGGGCCAGAAGCTGATCTTCGGTTATGAGCCTGAAGATGAGGTCGTGGTGCTGCTACAGGACTTCAGTGATGCCGGTAACGCCACAACGGTGCTGGGTGCGCCGCGCAACCGAATTTTCATGAATCTTGCGCCGCCTGGCCTGAGCTTCGAAACCTTCAGCACCGCGCCAATCGTGCCCACGATCGCCAACCACGAGTTGGTCCACCTCGCCACGTCGGACCGGCCATCGTCCAGGGACCGGCTGTTTCGGCGAATGTTCCTTGGCAAGGTTGCGCCCGTTCCAGAGCACCCTGAGTCGATCCTCTACTACTACCTGACCAATCCGCGGGCGTCTGTGCCCCGCTGGTACCTGGAGGGCGCGGGGGTTTTTTTCGAGACCTGGATGGCGGGTGGGCGTGGCCGGGCCCAGGGCGGCTATGACGAGATGGTTTTTCGGTCGATGGTCCGTGATGAGGCCAGTTTCTACGACCCGTTGAGCCTCGTCTCCAAGGGCGACGCCGTGGACTTTCAGGCCGGTGCAAATGCCTACCTGTATGGCACCCGCTTCCTGAGCTTTCTGGTGGAACGGCATGGCGTCGAGAGCTTGCGCGACTGGTTGACCAGGGATGACGACAGCCTTGCGTATTACGCCCAGGATTTCTCTCGCGTCTATGGACGCTCCATTGAGCAGGCATGGTCGGAATGGGTCGAGTGGGAGCGGGGCTTCCAGGGTGAAAACCTGGAAAGGGTTCGCCAGTATTCGCCCACCATCGGTCGACGGCTTGCGCAGGAGGGGCTTGGAGCGGTCTCGCGCGCCTACCTGACTCCGGACCACAGCAGGTTACTGGCGGCGGTTCGCTATCCCGGCAAGGTGCCAAGCATCATCGAACTGTCCCTGGCCGATGGCACCAGCCGCGAAATTGCCGAAGTTGTCGGGTCTGCTGGCTATAACGTCGCCTCATTGGCCTACGACCCTGACCGGGGCATCCTCTTCTATACCAATGACAACAACTCTTATCGCACCCTGATGGCCGTGGCGGTTGACGGGGGAGCGCCGCGACAGCTGCTGAAGTCCGCGCGTATCGGTGACCTCGCCTTTGACCGCAGCGATGGCTCGCTTTGGGGACTGCGCTATGGCAATGGCTTTGTCACCCTGGTCAACCTGCCGATGCCCTACACCGAGTGGCAGGTCGTGCAGGTGTTTCCCTTCGGTGACATTGCTTCCGACCTCGACCTGAGCCCGGACGGGAAAATGCTGGCCATGACGGTTTTGGGCAGGGCTTCAGGTGGCGGGGCCCAGCGGGCAGTGCTCAAGGTATTCAAGCGGGAGTCGCTGCTCGCTGGCGATGCCAAGCCGCTCAGTGAGTTCGATTTTGGGGTCGCGCTGCCCGAGAGTTTCGTGTTCTCCGATGACGGACGCTATCTGTACGGAAGTTCCTACTACACGGGTGTTTCCAACCTGTTCCGCTTTGAGGTCAGCAGTGGCGACCTTGAGGCGTTAAGCAATGCTGAGATCGGACTGTTCAGGCCCCTGCCATTGGACAGCGAAAGACTGGTGGCGTTTGAGTACTCGGCCGAGGGCTTCGTTCCCGTCGAGTTGCCTCTGCGCACACATGATGATCTGGGCGCGATCGAATTCCTGGGAGCGAGGATCCGGGCCAGCAACCCGCTGCTGGGCGACTGGGTGATCAACCCACCGTCGGCCCGCTCCACCCATCCAGCCGCCGATAAGCTGGAACGCTATGTGCCGCTGCGCGAGTTGGCGCTTGAGGCCGCCTATCCCATGGTGGAAGGCTACAAGGACTCCGTCGCTGCGGGCTTCAACTTTCGCTTCAGCGATCCGGTGGGCATCGACACCGCTTCCCTTTCGGTCAGCTGGTCTCCGGATCCGGATCTGCCTGGCGATGAACGCTTCCACCTGGTGGGCCAGCTGCGCTCGGGCCTCTGGCGCCTGACCGGCAAGTACAATGGTGGTGATTTCTACGACCTGTTTGGCCCTACCAAGCGCGCTCGTGAGGGCTACAGTCTCCGGATCGATTATCAGCGGCCCCTCGTGTTCGAGCCGCCCAGGACGCTTTATCTAAACGGTTTTGCCGGGCATTACGGCGGCCTGAATGCCCTGCCCGACTTTCAGAACGTTGCGGCGCCTGATGAGCTGTCGGTGATCGGTCTCAGCTTGAATTCCCGCAACGTTCGCTACTCGGTGGGCGCAGTGGATGAGGAGAAGGGTCACTCATGGAGCCTGTCCAGTCAGGTCAG
>JAURMS010000150.1 GCA_030830595.1 Gammaproteobacteria bacterium
CACCCCTCGAAATTGCCCCGGCAGCTGTGGTTTTACCGGGCCGCGGGGGCGAGGATTATTTAAAATCGGCCACATGAGTCAGATCGCGGAACTGCTGGGTCCCGACGGGCCGCTGGTCGGGGTGATCCCGGCTTTCGAGCACCGTCCGGAACAGCAGACCATGGCAGCCTGGGTCGATGAGGCGCTGGCCGAGCGGAGCACGCTCGCCGTCGAGGCCGGCACCGGGACCGGCAAGACCTATGCCTACCTGGTGCCGGCGCTGTTGTCCGGGCTGCGGGTGGTGGTCTCGACGGCCACCCGCACCCTGCAGGACCAGTTGTATCACCGGGACCTGCCTATGCTGGCCGCAGCGCTCGGTCGGCCCGTCAAGGTCACCCTGCTGAAGGGCCGGTCTAATTACCTGTGCAAGCACCGCCTCGCGGGACTCGCGCAGACGCCGGAGCTGCCCGGGCTCGCGGCCGCGCCGGCGCGCGCGGCGCTGGGTCGCGTGCTGGAATGGGCCCGGGTCACTCGCATGGGCGACGTCAGTGAGGTTGACGACCTCCCCGACGATCACCCGGTGTGGCCGGCCGTCACCTCCACTCGCGAGAACTGCCTCGGGATCGAGTGCCCGGAAATAGGGCGTTGTCATCTGGTCAAGGCGCGAAGGGAAGCCCAGTCGGCGGACGTGGTGGTGGTCAATCATCATCTGCTGTTGGCCGACATGGCTATTCGGGAGGAGGGTTTCGGTGAACTGCTACCAGGCGCCGATGCCGTCATCCTCGACGAGGCCCACCAGGTCCCGGAAACCGCCGCCCAGTTCTTCGGTCAACAGCTGAGCAGCCGGCGGGTGATCGGCCTTGCTCGCGATGTGCTCCCGGAGTTGATGCGCACCGGCCTGGTCGACCCCCTGTTCCGCGAGGCGCTGGCGGCCATGGAAGCAGAGGTGGCGGCCGCGCTCAAGAGCCTCGGGCGCGGCGAGGATCGCACCGATTGGGCAGCCCTGCCGGACGCCTTCATCGAGGGGCTGCGGCAGCTGGTGCTCGCCATTGAGCGCCTGGCGCAATTGCTGGAGTCTGCCGCAAGCGACGATCCTGGCCTGCGTGCCTGCCTGCGGCGAGGGACCTCGCTGGTCGAGGAGATGGGCCAGTGGCTCGCACGGTCGGAGGAAGAGGGCCTGCGCTGGGTGGACCTGGCCGGTCGTTCATTCACGCTGGGCTTCAGTCCCTTCGAGGTCGCCGACCGGCTGGGGGGGCTGATGCGCGAGCGACCCTGCAGCTGGATCTTCACCTCCGCCACTCTTGCGGTTGGCGACGATTTCAGTCACTTCCTCAAGCGAATTGGCGCGAGCGATGCGCGCACCCTGCGTCTGGACAGTCCCTTCGATTTCGGCCGGCAGTGCCTGCTCTGCCTTCCGGACGGTTTGCCGGAGCCCGCCGACCCAGAACATACGACCGCGGTCCTGACTCTGGCGCTGCCGCTGATCGAGGCAGCCGGCGGGCGGGCTTTCCTGCTGTTCACGAGTCACCGGGCGCTGCGCGAGGCGGCCCGCCTGCTGCGCGCGCGGGCTGATTTTGCTGGCGACTACGAGTTGCTGGTGCAGGGCGAGGCCCCGCGTGACGTCCTGTTACGACGCTTCCGCGAGCACCCGGCGTCGGTGCTGTTGGGCAGCGCCAGTTTCTGGGAAGGCGTCGACGTGCGCGGAACCGGGCTGGTCGTGGTGGTGATCGACAAGCTGCCATTTGCCGCACCCGACGACCCCTTGCTCAAGGCGCGGCTGGAGGGGATCGCCCGCGAGGGTGGCAATCCTTTCATGCAGCATCAGCTGCCACAGGCCGTGCTGGCCCTGAAGCAGGGCTTCGGCCGCCTGATTCGCGACCGGGAGGACTTCGGCGTGGTCTTGATCGGCGATCGCCGGCTGCGGACGCGGGCCTACGGCCGCACGTTCCTCGAGTCGCTGCCACCGGCACGGCGGGTGACCGACGTTGAACAGGCGGCCAGCTTCCTCAGGGCGAGGCTGAGCGAGGCCGGGGTGGGCCCTTGAAGCCGGTCATGCCGCTGGTGTTGGCCCTGGACAGCGCCACCGAGGCCTGCTCGGTCGCGGTGGTCAGGGGTGCCGAGGTGCTGGCCTCGCACGGCGAGATGATCGGGCGCGGGCATGCCAACCGTCTCCTGCCCATGGTCGAGGCGGTGCTCGCGCAGGCCGGGCTGTCGCTGGCCGATCTCGGCGGGATTGCCTTTGGCAGGGGGCCGGGCAGTTTCACCGGTGTGCGGGTGGCCCTGTCTGTTGCCCAGGGGCTGGCCTACGGCGCGGGCGTTCCCCTGCTGCCGATCTCCGGCCTGCAGGCGCTCGCCCTGCGGGCCCATGCGCGGCACGGGGCGGCTGCCGTGCTGGCCTGCCTGGATGCCCGTATGGGGGAGGTCTACTGCGCCGGTTACCACTGTGGGCAGCAGGCGGAGCCGCAACTGGAAGGCGCCGAGGCGGTGATGGCGCCGGCGGGGGTGGTGGAACGGCTGTCCGCGGCGCCTGGCCGTTGGTTCCTTGCGGGGCCGGGCGCCGGTGCGTACACCGAGCTTCGCGAGGCGGCCGGACTGGTCAGTGGATCGGACCCGGCGCTCTGGCCGGATGCAGCGGACATCGCCCTGCTCGGTGCCCGCATGCTGCAAAGTGGTGGAGGCGTCGAACCGGAGGCGGCCAGACCCGTGTATCTTCGTAACGAAGTGGCCCATCGCCGCGGTGGACCTGCCTGAGCCTGCCCTTCACCCAACTGTCACAAAACCTTCGTATGGTTGCAGCCACATCAAGCAAGACCACCGGACGCAAGGCCCGCGGACGTGAATCGATGAGCGGCAAGACCATCCTGATCGTCGAGGACGAGAAGCCCATCCGGGACATGGTGGCATTCGGTTTGCGCCGGGCGGGGTTCGAGGTGGCCGAGGCCGAGGATTGTGCGGCGGCGCGCGCAAGCATCGCCGACCGTCGGCCCGACCTGGTGCTGGCCGACTGGATGTTGCCCGACACCAGCGGGCTGGAACTCACCCGCCAGCTCAAGCGCGATCCCGAGACCCGCGACCTCCCGGTCATCCTGCTGACTGCGCGAGCGGAAGAAACCGATAAGGTGACAGGCCTTGAGGGCGGGGCCGACGACTACGTCACCAAGCCGTTCTCGCCGCGCGAGCTCGCCGCCCGCATCAACGCCGTGCTCAGGCGCGGCTCGGTGGGGGGCGCCGAGGAGGTCATCGAGGCTGACGGCCTGCGCATGGACGTGGCCGGTCACCGGGTCATGGTGGGCGAGCGCGGCATCGCCCTCGGCCCCACCGAGTACCGCCTGCTGAATTTTTTCATGACCCATCCCGACCGGGTCTACTCCCGCAGCCAGCTGCTGGACCGGGTGTGGGGCGGCAATGTCTACGTCGAGGAGCGTACCGTCGACGTCCATATCCGGCGCCTGCGCAAGGCGCTGGAGGACACCGGCCATGATCGACTCGTGCAGACGGTACGCGGCGCGGGTTATCGTTTCTCGACCAAGCCCGACTAGGCAGGCCGAAGGCACCCCGACCGAGCATGGATTCAGCCTGGACATTTGCGCTGGCCCGTTTGGCCGGCGCCTTGCTGTTGGCCCTGCTCGGGGGGCTGATTTTCGGCCGCATCGACCTGTGGCTGGTCGCCGTGCTGGCCGTTTACCTCGCCGTGCAGTGGGCCAACCTGTATCGGCTGCATCGCTGGTTGCGGTACCGCCGCGAGGAGGAGCCGCCCGACCTGGGCGGCGTCTGGGGGGACGTTGTCGCGCTGGTGGGTCGCATCTACCGGCGCAAGAACCTGCACAAGCGGCGCATTGCGGCCTTGTTTCGGGAGTTTCGCCGACTGACGGCCGCGCTGCCGGACGGCGTCGTGCTGTTGTCGGCAGACCGCGAGATTCTCTGGTTCAACCGCACCGCCGTGCGGCTGCTCGGCCTGCGCCGCAAGATCGACTTCGGGATCCGCATCGACAACCTGATCCGTCGCCCGGAATTCACCCGCTATCTGGCCTCGCCCAACCTGGGTCAGCAGGTGATCGTGGCCTTCGGCCCGTCCAACGACAAATTTCTGGCCCTGCAGGTGATTCCGACCGGGGAGCAGCAACTGCTGCTCGCGCGCGACGTCACGCGTGAAGTACGCCTCGAGACCATGCGCACGGACTTTGTGGCCAACGCTTCTCACGAGTTGCGCTCGCCGCTGACGGTGATCCATGG
>JAURMS010000151.1 GCA_030830595.1 Gammaproteobacteria bacterium
ATCATGCCCGGCACGTCGCAGCCCTTGGCGATGCAGTGGCCGTGGCCACGGTGGGTGCTCGCGATCCAGTCCTGGTCGTCGAGGTGTTCACAGACCCCCACAGCCACGGCTTCCTGCCCGGAATAGAGGTGGGTGAAGCCGGGGATTTCTCCGGTCTGGATCTCCAGGTGCAGCCGCTCCTCGAATTCGCGAATGGTTTTCATCCGACGGTAGGCCTGCAGCAGGCCCTCTCGGGTCAATGACACTTCAGACTCCCTGCCGGCAT
Source organism: Gammaproteobacteria bacterium (assembly GCA_030830595.1). GTDB lineage: Bacteria > Pseudomonadota > Gammaproteobacteria > Steroidobacterales > Steroidobacteraceae > SG8-30. The sequence goes on from JAURMS010000151.1 coordinate 266, forward strand.
GCCGGCGCTTGCTACTTGCCCGTTGGGCCCTGGATGTAATCGTCCAGCACCTTGTGGAAGTGCCGGATGCGCAACTCCTGCTTGCCGATCCACAGCCCCTTGAAGGCCGCGGAATTCATGCCCGCCTGGACGCTGGGCAGGTTCTGGGCGTCCTGGTCAAGCACCAGCCCGATCGACTTGTCGCCGTGCCGGAAGTGCTGGTGCCGGGGACGGCGCGGACGCTCCTCACCATCCGGGACCAGTTCTAAGGTCCAGATGTCGTAGAACATCTTGTTGGGATCACTGGGATGCGGCCGTTGCCTGAACAGCATCAGGTCGTCGGCATGCACGTTCAGCGTGATGTTCGGAAAAATCAGGTAATGATAGTCGTCGGTCAACTGGTCGTCGTTGAGCCGCGAATAGTCGCGACCCTGACTGGCCCCATGCTTGCGCTTGTGCTTCTGCACGTCGCGGCGGATGTTGGCCAGCGGCTCGTCGTAATCTGCAGGGTCGATGCCGGCTGCCTTCATGATCACCTTGATCGGATCTGGAATGCTCGGGGGCTTGCGTACCCTCGGGCTGACCGTGCCGAAAGGGATCAGGTAGCGGTTATGGCGCTCGTAGCAGTCGATCTGGATGTCGAGATCATGCAGGTAGTAGAGCAACTGTGGATGGATGCCCTGCACGTGATAGCTCTCGTTGAATGCGTCCACCGAGGCCTTCCAGTTGCAGTCCCACTCCACGGTGATGTCGCGGGTGAGCGCCATCTTGTCGAAGTTGTAGGGATCCAGGTGCTGGGGCATGGGATCCAGGAACTCGCGCAGCGGACCGGCACCAGGATCCAGGCTGAACCACACGAACGACCCCCAGGTGTCGCAGGGCAGTTCGGTGAGGCCGCGGCAGGGCGGGGCGCCCTGCGGGAAGGTGTCCAGGTCCGGAATACGCAGGAAGCTCCCGTCCAGGTCGTATTCCCAGTGGTGGTACTGGCACTTGAAGGTGTCTGCGCTTGAGACCCCGATCGGCCGCAGTCGATTGCCGCGGTGGTGACAGACGTTGTAGAACGCCCGCACGCCACCGTCCCGCTGGCGGACGATCAGGATGGATTCCCGGCCGATCTCGGTGGAGATGTAGTCGCCGGGTTCGGGAATATCTGCCTCCATGCCACCGAGGAGCCAGACCTTGCTCCACATCCGCTCCCACTCCAGCTGCATGAACTCCGTGCTGGTGTAACGCTCCTTCGGGATCAGGTCATGGCCAAGGTCGGGATCCGGCGCCTTGGCGCTCGGGGTCTCCGGGCTTTCCTCGGCAGGTACGCGCCGCACCGGCTTGAAGGCGGGCGCGCGCGACCGCTCCAATAATTCCGCGAGCCGGTTCTCGTCGATCGCCATGTCAGTCGTCTCCCAGCCTGCCGGCCCAGGACAGGCCCCGCCTCAGCAGCTCGTAGAAGGCCGGGGTCTTCCAGCTGCCACGCTCGATCTCCGGATATTCCGGCATCAGGGGCTGCATGTCGTAGTGACCGCGGGCGTGACCTAGCGTCAGGTACAGCACCTCGCCATCGCCGAGCTTCTTCAGGTACATCACGGGTCGTGGCTCGTCGCTGCTCCAGTCACGGTCCACGAACAACTCGGCCTGGCCACTCCAGCGGGTATGCAGCAGCGTCTGGAACGGTGGGTACAGCGCTGACAGGTAGAGTTCGTCATCGGCCTCGAAAGGCTCGATGCCCGCCACCAGAGGGTGGTCGGGCTGGGTGACTTCCACCGTGTACGGGGCAATGGGCGGATGGGCCAGGAACTGGCTGCCCAGGGTGTCCATGAAGGTGGGGGAGGTGCGTGGCGCTGCCCAGGCCTTGTCGGCCTTGGACCACTTGAGGATCGAGTTGGTCCCGTGCAGCGCAAACCAGCGCTTGCCGCCTGCGACCCAGTCGCGGAGCCGTGCGGCGGTCGCTTCGTCCGGCACCCGGTCCACCGTATAGGTGACCAGCATATCAGCCGCCGTCAGCGCGTCGCCATCGCCATAATCGGGCAGGACCGTGGTCCTGATCCGCGGGTGTTCAGCCAGCAGCTTCAGGAGCTCCAGGCGGGCAAAGTCCATGTCATGGTACTTGCCACCGACCACCAGCACCGCATTGACGCGAGGGGCCAGCATGCCTCAGTACTGGACCCGCTTGGTGAAGCCATTGTCTGCCACCACGTTGGCCCCGGTGATGATCGAGGCCGCCGGGCTGGCCAGGAAGGCCACCACCCGGGCGATTTCCTCGGGGCCCCCGAAGCGTCCGTTGGGCATGGCCTTGAGCGTGGCGTCGTACATCTTGGCGTTGGTGGCCTTGATCATCTCCCAGGCGCCGCCCTCGAAGTAGATCGGGCCCGGACACACGCTGTTGACGCGCACGTTCTTGCGCCCCACGAACTGTGAAAGCTGCTTGGCATAGGTGATGAGGGCCGCCTTCATGGCGTTGTAGGCCATGGGTATGTAGAAGGTTTCGAGCGCATTGGTGGAGCTGATGACGACGATGCTCCCGTCGCCGGATTTTTCCAGATGCGGCATCAGGGTCTCGCAGCCGCGAACCGTGTGCAGTACGTCGATCTCGAAGTTCTTCCACCAGTTCTTCTCCGAGTCCATGCCGCCGCCGGCACTGACGTTCGGGATGAAGATGTCGCAACCTCCGAGCTGCCCTACGGCCTGCTCCAGCCAGGCCTTGTAGGCCTCTGCATCCCGAACGTTGACGCTGCCGCCCACGACCTCGACGCCGCGGGCCTTGATGGCACGGACCGCTTCCTCCACCTCGTCCTCGCTCCTGGCGCACAGGGCGACGTCGCAGCCCTCAGCGGCCAGCAGGTCGACGATGGCCCGCCCGATGCCCTTGGTAGCGCCCGTCACCACGGCCTTCTTGCCGCGCAGCCCGAGATCCATGGTGTGTCTCCTGAATGGTTTTAGGTATGGGCAGATTATAGGAAAACCCGGGGCCATCAACAAACAGTCATGACTGTTTTTTTAGGCCGGGGTAAGATGGCCGGATTGGGGGTTGCGTACTCCGCATGGCTGCCCCACCATCCGCACGCGTCGACTACGAAGGAGCATCTCACAGATGGCAGGCATGAAGGTCGTGGATCGGGACGGTGAAGAGCATGGCATCGAGGGCCGCGCCGGGGTGAGCATCATGGAAACCCTGCGAGAGGTCGACTGGGGTGTGGCTGCGATCTGTGGCGGAATGTGCTCCTGTGCCACCTGCCACGTCTATATCGACCCGGCCTGGATGGCCCGCCTGCCGGCTCCCCAGCCGGACGAAAAGGAACTGCTGCAGGAACTGACCGGCTACGACGAGGGCCGATCGCGCCTGTCCTGTCAGGTGCAGTTCGAGGACAGCCTCGACGGCATGCGGCTGGAAATCGCCCCGGACGAATGACCGGGGCGGCCGGCCGCCTACTGGATCGACAGCGCGTTATCCAGCACCAGTTCTGCGCCGTTGAGGTACACGGACTCGTCTGAGGCCAGGAACAGCACCACGTTGGCCACGTCCTCGGGCTGGCCCAGGCCGGGACCGGATTCCTTGACCGACTCGATTGGAATCCCCAGTTGCTTCATGTTGTCCTGCACCATTGGCGTATCGGTGGCGCCCGGATGGATGCTGTTGACCCGGATGTTGTACTTCTGCATCTGGCACCACACCGCCAGGGCCTTGGTCATGGCCCGCACCGCACCCTTGGCGGCCGTGTAGGAGAAGTAGATCGGATAGCCCAGGTGCGAGGCGATCGACGAGACGTTGATGATGGACCCGCCCCCGGACTTGGCCATGGCCGGGATGGCCGCCTTGCAGCCCAGAAATACGCCCTCGCTCATGACCGCATTGTGCAGGCGGAAGTTTTCGAGGCTGGTGGCCTCGGGCGTTTCCGGAATCACCAGCCCGGCATTGTTGACCAGGATATCCAGCCGGCCGAAATGGGCGACGGTCTTCTCGACCACCTCGAGCCAGCGCGCCTCGTCGCGAACGTCCTGGTGCAGGTAGATGGCGCAGCCGGGGTGGGCTGCGTTGAGTGCAGCCACGACGGCCTCGCCCGCGGCGTCCTTGATGTCGGTCAGGACCACCTTGGCGCCTTCCCGGGCCAACGCTTCGCAATCGGCCTTGCCGAGGCCCTGTGAGCCCCCTGTCACGATCGCCACCTTGCCACTGACTCGACCCATGATGATTCCCCTCAGGCGGCGGGCGCCCTTGAATTAAGAGACGCTCAAGTTAGCAAGCAGCACTGCCGGTTTCAATCAGCTTTGACTTTTTCCGGCAGCCTCAGCACTATCCGGACATGGCAAAAAGCACGGAAACGGCTGAAGAACGCGACCCAGTGGTCTCCGGCTGGCAGGCCCAGAAAAGCGCCGCCACCCGCAAGCTGATCATCGAATCGGCCATCAAGTGCTTTGTGGAGCTGGGGTATTCGAACACCACCACCACGGCCATCGCCGAGCGGGCCGGGCTCTCCCGCGGTGCCATGCTGCACCACTTTCCCTCCAAGATCGACATCGTCAAGGCGGCGGTGGATTACCTGCATGGCAAGCGTCTGCGGGCCGTGAGGCGGGCGGTGCCCCGCGCGGGTGGAGGCGAGGATCGGGTCCGCTCCAATCTCGAGGCCTACTGGCGAGACGTTCGCCACCCCATGTTCGTGGCCTTTTTCGAACTGGTCGTGGCCGCACGCACCGACCGGGAACTTGCCGAGATCCTCCAGCCGGCCCAGGAAGCCTTCGATCGGGAGTGGCATCGCACCGCTCGCGAAGTGTTCACCGAATGGAAGGTGGACGATGCCACTTTCGACGTCGCCCTCGACCTCAGTCGCTACGTCATCGAGGGCATGGCGATCAGCAACCTGATGAATCGCCAGGATGGACGGGACGAGAAGGTTCTGGATTATCTCGAAGATAAGCTGCGGGAACTCCGCGACAGTAAGGAAAAGCGCTCATGAGTGAGGCACCGGCGGTCAGTTTCGAGATCGGCGAGTCGATTGCGCGCGTGACGCTGAATCGTCCCCAGGCCGGGAATTCCATGGACCTGCAGTTCGGGCGCGATCTGCTGGCGGCGGCAGAGCGGTGTCGGGACGAGGCGGCCCGGGTCGTCGTCCTGTCCGGCGCTGGCAAGGCATTCTGCTTCGGGGGTGACCTGGGGGGCATGGCCTCCCTGGAGGGCGAGGCCAGACGGGATTACCTCCTGGAACTCACCCGCAACCTGCATGCGGCCGTGGCCTGCTTCGTGTCGCTGCCGGCCCCGGTCATCGCAGTGGTCAATGGCACCGCTGCCGGTGCGGGAGTGGGCCTGGTGGCCATGGCCGACCTGGCGCTGGCGGCTGAATCGGCGAAATTCTCGCTGGCTTACACGGGCGTGGGCCTGACGCCTGACGGCAGTACCTCTTTTTTCCTGCCCAGGCTGGTGGGACCCAAGCGGGCGATGGAACTGGTGCTGACCAACAGGCCGCTGTCGGCCGCGGAAGCGGTCGAGTGGGGGCTGATCAACCGGGCGCTGCCGGACGCCGCGCTGGGTGAGGAAGCGGCCGCGCTGGCCGACAGGCTGGCCTCGGGTCCGACGGGCGCCTATGCCGAGGCGAAGCGTCTGCTGCGCAGCACCCAGCCGCTGATGGAACAGCTTGACGATGAGGGCAGAACGATCTCGGCGCAGGCCATCACCGCCGAGGGCCGTGAAGGGATCAGTGCCTTCCTGGCCAAGCGCAAGCCGACTTTTCCGCGCTGAATCAGCCGGCCTTGCCCTGGCGGGCGACGGCCTCGGCCGCTGCCTTGATCGCCTCCGGATCCCCCAGGAACTTCCTCGGCGCGGTAGGCGCCAGGCTCGCGTCCAGCTGGTAGACGATGGGCACCCCGGTCGGGATATTGAATTCCAGGATCTCGCTGTTCGACATGCCTTCCAGCATCTTGACCATCGCCCTGAGGCTGTTGCCATGGGCGACCACCAGCAGGTCCTCTCCGCGTCTCAGTGACGGCGCGAGGTGCTGCTCCCAGCAGGGCTGCACGCGGGCGAGGGTGTCCTTGAGTGATTCAGTGGCGGGCAGTACCGCCGGGTCCAGCCCCGCATAGCGGGCATCGTGCCCGGGATGCCTTGGGTCTGTGAGCTCGAGCGGCGGCGGCGGAATGTCGTAACTGCGACGCCAGACCTTCACCTGTTCCTCACCGTGTTCGGCCACCGTCTGCGCCTTGTTGAGGCCCTGCAGCGCCCCGTAATGACGCTCGTTCAGGCGCCAGTCACGCTCGACGGGAATCCACATCAGGTCCATCGCATCAAGAACGATCCACAGCG
>JAURMS010000152.1 GCA_030830595.1 Gammaproteobacteria bacterium
CTCATCTGCGAGCGCGAGGACCAGATCCTCGCCTTCCAGCGCAAGGAATACTGGACCGTCGAGGCGCGCAGCAGCAAGGGCACGGTGATCTTTCCCGCCCGCCTCAGCGAGTTCCGCGGTGAACGGGTGGAAGCCGACACCCAGAAGGAGCGCTTCAGCATCACCAGCGAGGCCCAGGCCCGCGAGGTGGAACGGGCATTGCTGGCAGCGGCAGGCGGCAAGCTCACGGTGGCCTCCGTCGAGCGCAAGCCCAAGCGGCGCAATCCCGCCCCGCCCTTCACGACCTCCACCCTCCAGCAGGAAGCCGCGCGCAAGCTCGGTTTCACCGCGCGTCGCACCATGCAGGCCGCGCAGAAGCTTTACGAGGCCGGCTTCATCACCTACATGCGTACCGACTCGGTTTCGCTGTCGAACGATGCCGTCACCGAGATCCGCTCGACCATCCGCGACGTCTATGGCGCCAAGGCCCTGTCACCGGCAATCAACGTCTACCGCACGCGCTCGAAGAATGCGCAGGAGGCCCACGAGGCCATCAGGCCCACCTCCGCGGCCCTGACCACCCAGCGCGCAGATGGGGACATCGAGGATGCCGACCAGCGCAGGCTGTATGCGCTGGTCTGGAAGCGCGCCGTCGCCTCGCAGATGGCGCCAGCCGTATTCGATACCGTGGCGGTGGACCTGGTTGCAGGCAGCAACGCCAACGTCACGGGACGCGATCGGCACAGCTTCCGGGCCAGCGGCCAGACCCTGCTGGAGCCCGGGTTCCTCGCCGCGTATCACGAGGACCATGACGAGGACGAGGTCACCGAGAGCGAGGACGAACAGCGCCTGCCGGCACTGGAGGTGGGCGAGACCGTCGGGCTGGCCGAGTTGCTGCCTGAACAGCATTTCACCCAGCCTCCACCGCGCTACACCGAGGCCAGCCTGGTCAAGGCACTGGAAAACTTCGGTATCGGGCGGCCTTCCACCTATGCGTCGATCATCGAGACCCTGCGCTACCGGCAGTACGTGGAAATGAACGGTCGGGCCTTCGTGCCGACCGACATCGGCAAGATCGTCTCACGTTTCCTGGTTCGCTACTTCCCGACCTACGTCGACTACGGGTTCACCGCCAGCATGGAGGACCTGCTCGACGAGATCTCCAACGGCGAGCGGCAGTGGCGTCCGGAACTGCAGCGCTTCTGGGAACCCTTCAAGGAGCGGGTCGAGGAAATCGCCACCAGCGTCAGCCGCGAGGAGGTGGCGGAGGCCCGGGTGGTGGGCACCGACCCCGCCAGCGGGAAGCCGATCAGCGTACGCATGGGCCAGTACGGCCCCTTCGTTCAGCTCGGCACCAAGGACGACGAGGAAAAGCCCCGTTTTGCCAGCCTGCTGCCTGGACAGCGCATGCATGAAGTGACGCTGGCCGATGCCCTGAAGCTGCTGTCACTGCCCAGGGATCTGGGGGAAGCGCCCGACGGCCGGCCCATTTCGGTGGGTCGCGGCCAGTACGGCCCCTACGTCAAGTACGGCGCCAAGTTCGCCTCCATCAAGGAAGACGACCCTTTCACGCTGACGCTCGAGCGGGCCCTCGAAATCGTGGCGGCCAAGGAAAAAGCCGATGCGGAGCGCAACATCCAGGTGTACGCCGAGGAGGGCATCTCGGTGCTGGACGGACGCTTTGGTCCCTACGTGACTGACGGCCGCAAGAATGCCAAGGTCCCCAAGCCCGCCGGGATCTCCCGCGATACGGACGCCGACACCAAGGCAAGGCTCTGGCGTCAGGCCGCCGCCGGTCTCAGCCTGGAGGAGTGTCGGGAGCTGCTGGCCGCCGCGCCAGAAACCAAGGGTCGCTTCGGACGCCGCGGGGCGGCTGGGCGTGGCGCGCCCAAAAAGAAGGCTGCCACGGAAGCGAGCCCGGCCAAGACGGCGCGCAAGAAGCCTGCCGCCAAACGGGCACCTCGCAAGGCCGCCAGCAACAGGAAGGGGAAAGCGAGCAAGTGAGCGCGGGTGTCGATCGTCAGGCCGTCAAGGCCTATCTGGTGGACCTCCAGGAACGCATCTGCTCGGGTCTGGAGCGGGCAGATGGACGAGGCCGCTTCCAGCAGGACCGCTGGCAGAGGCCGGAGGGCGGCGGCGGCGAGAGCCGGGTGCTGCGTGATGGCGCCCTGCTGGAGCAGGGCGGGGTCAACTTCTCCCATGTGATGGGCGCGCGGATGCCCGCCTCGGCCACCCAGCATCGCCCGGAACTGGCCGGCGCGTCCTTCGAGGCCATGGGCGTGTCGCTGGTACTGCACCCGCACAACCCCTACCTGCCCACCACCCACATGAACGTCAGGTTCTTCATCGCCGACCCACCCGATGCCGAACCGATCTGGTGGTTCGGCGGGGGCTTCGACCTCACGCCCTATTACCCGTTTCACGACGACGTCCTGCACTGGCACCGGGTCGCGCGTGCAGCCTGCCCGGACCAGGCCACCTATGCCGCCCACAAGCGCTGGTGCGACGAGTATTTCTTCCTGCGCCATCGCGGCGAAACCCGTGGGGTGGGCGGCCTGTTTTTCGACGACCTGAACGCCTGGGGCTTCGACGCCTGTTTTGCCTATCAGCGGAGCGTCGGCAATGCCTTCCTGGATGCCTACCTGCCCATCGTGGAACGCCGCCGCGATCAGCCCTGGGGCGAGCGCGAGCGGCGCTTCCAGCTCTACCGGCGGGGACGTTACGTGGAGTTCAACCTGGTCTACGACCGTGGCACCCTGTTCGGCCTGCAGTCCGGCGGGCGTACCGAGTCGATCCTGATGTCGCTGCCGCCGCTGGTGCGCTGGGAATACGACTGGCATCCCGAGGCCGGCAGCGAGGAAGCGCGCCTGTACGAAGGCTACCTGCACCCCCGCGACTGGCTGGGGGAAGACGCCGAGGCATGAAAACGGGGCGCCGGGCTTGAACTACCGGCATGCCTTTCACGCCGGCAACGCCGGCGACGTCCTCAAGCACCTGGTGTTACTGGCAGTCCTTGAAGCCCTGCAGCGCAAGGACAAGCCCCTGTTCTACCTGGATACCCACGCGGGTCGCGGGCTCTACAACCTGGGTGGCGAGGCTGCCCGGCGTTCCAACGAGGCAGCCGGTGGGATCGTCGCGCTGGCGGCGGCCTCTGAACTGCCTCCGCTGGCGCAGCGCTACCTGGCCCTTGTGGGCAGCTTCAACCCCGGGGGCGGGCTAGAGGCCTACCCCGGCTCACCGGCGCTGGCTGCAGCCCTGCTGCGCCCGGGCGACGCCGCCGCGCTCTGCGAACTGCAGCCGGAAGAAGCGGCGGCCCTGCGCCGGCTGTTTGCCGAAGACGATCATGTGGCCGTGCACGAGCGGGACGGCTACGAGGCGCTGCGCGGATTGCTGCCCCCCAGACAGGGACGGGGGCTGGTGCTGATCGACCCGCCCTACGAGCGCAGGGAGGCCGAATACGACCTGGTGGTGGACGCCCTCGCCCTGGCCGGCGAGCGCTGGCCGCAGGGCTGCCTGGCAGCCTGGTATCCGATCAAGCGGCAGGAGGACACCGACCGCCTGGTGGCGAGGGTGGCAGCGGGCGGCCGCGATGCCGTCCTGAGGGTTGAACTGACCACCCGGCCGGCTGACAACCGCGCAGGCCTGAACGGCTCAGGGATGATCCTGGTGAACGCGCCCTGGCAGCTGGACCAGGTCCTGGAGCGAACCCTGCCGGCGGTGCACGCCGCGCTCGCGCCGGCAGGGGCCGGCGCGGCGCGGGTACAGTGGCTGGTACCGCCGCGCTGACTCAGCGGGTCGGCTCTTCCTTCTTCATGGAGCCGCCGCACTTGCCTTCGCCGCACTTGTGCTCGGCTTCCTTCTTCTGGTCGCCCTCGGCTTCCTTCTTGTGGTCGGCGCCGCACTTGTGCTCCTCGCCCTTCTTGCCGCCGCAGGAATGGTCGCTGGTGAAGCGCAGGTAGCCGCTGCCTAGGTCATTGGCGGAAAATCCGGCCTGGGCCGGTGCCGCGACGGCCAGGCTGGTGGCGATGGCCGCGCCGAGGGCCAGCATGACTGGCTTGCGATGGGTCATGGTCTCTCTCCTTGTGGGCACGATGGAAGCTTGTCGGATCATCTTAAGCTCTCCCGGCTGTGACCTTAACCCCCGGCAGGGGTTCCCCGGGCGGCGCGGTGTATAGTCCCGTGGTCAGGCCCGGGCCACGGCCGGCATGAGTTGGGGGATCAGCTGATGAGTACGAGCGCCTACGGCAGTTTTCCGGGAACCCGGCTGCGTCGCATGCGACGGGCGGAGTTTTCCCGCCGTCTGATGCGCGAGACCCTGCTGACCCCGGATCACCTGATCTGCCCCGTTTTCGTCATCGAGGGCGATGGCGGACGGGTCCCGGTGGCCTCCATGCCCGACGTCGAGCGCCTGACCCTCGGCGAGCTGCTCAGGGAGGGAGAGGCGCTGCTCAAGCTCGGCGTGCCGGCGGTCGCCCTGTTTCCGGTCGCGTCCCCGGAGAGCAAGAGCGCCGACGGCCGGGAAGCCTTCAACCCGGATGGCCTGGCGCAGCGTGCCGTACGGCTCCTGAAGTCGCGACTGCCGGAACTCGGCGTCATCACCGACGTGGCGCTGGATCCCTTCACGACCCACGGCATGGACGGCGTCATCGACGAGAGCGGCTACGTGTTGAACGACGTTACCGTCGAGGTACTGGTCAGGCAGGCGCTGTCACATGCGGAGGCCGGAGCGGACGTGGTCGCCCCGTCGGACATGATGGATGGCCGGATCGGCGCCATCCGTCAGGCGCTGGAGCAGGCCGGGCAGGTCAACACTCGCATCCTCGCCTATTCAGCCAAGTACGCCTCCAGTTTCTACGGCCCGTTCCGTGATGCAGTCGGCTCGGCAGGCAACCTCGGCAAGGGCACCAAGCACGAGTTCCAGATGGACCCGGCCAACAGCGACGAGGCACTCAGGGAAGTGGCGCTGGACCTGCAGGAGGGTGCGGACATGGTGATGATCAAGCCTGGCCTGCCCTACCTCGACATCGTCAGGCGGGTGAAGGACCGCTTCGGCGCCCCGACCTACGTCTATCAGGTCAGCGGCGAGTACGCGATGCTGATGGCCGCCGCACGCAACGGCTGGCTCGACGAGCGGGCCGTCGCGCTGGAAAGCCTGCTCAGCATCCGCCGGGCGGGAGCGGACGGCATCCTGACCTACTTCGCCAGGAAAGCGGCCACCTGGCTGCGGGAAGGCTGACTCGCGACATGGATCGGTACGCGCTGTTCGGACAGCCGGTGTCCCACAGCCTCTCGCCGCTGATTCATGGCCTGTTCGCGCTGCAGTTTGACCAGCGGCTGGAATATGGCCTGGTCAACGTGGGCGCAGCCGGCTTCGCCGGGGCCGTCGAGGCGTTCTTCGCCGAGGGCGGACGCGGCGCCAACGTGACCGTACCCCACAAGCAGGCCGCTGCGGCACTGGTCGCAGGCCTGACTCCCCGTGCCCAGATGGCCGCCGCGGTCAACACGCTGCGACCGAGCCCCGACGGGCTGGTCGGCGACAATACGGACGGCACGGGACTGCTGCGCGACCTGCGGGACAATCTCGGCATTGGCCTGCGCGACGCACGGGTGCTGGTGATCGGCGCCGGCGGCGCGGTGCGCGGCATCCTGGGCCCGCTGCTGACCGAGGGACCCGCCTCGCTGTGCATCGCCAACCGCACGCTGTCGACCGCCGAGGCACTGGCCACCGGCTTCCGCGGCCTCGGGCCGGTCGAGGCCCGCAGCCTCGACGAACTCGACCGCGGGCACTGGGATCTCATGATCAACGGCACCTCGGCCGGTCTGGCCGGCGGGCTGCCCGACCTGCCGCGGACGCTGCCCGCCCGCTGCGCGGTTGCCTACGACCTGTCCTACTCGGGTCACGCTGACACCGCCTTCCAGGCCTGGGCCCGCGAGGCGGGCACGGCCCGCAGCTTTCAGGGGCTCGGCATGCTGGTCGAGCAGGCGGCCGAGTCGTTCTTCCTGTGGCGAGGCCTGCGGCCGGCCACGGGCAACGTGATCGAGACCCTCAGGCGCGGCTCAGGTAGCGGTTCTTGACCTGCACGTACCACTGCGCGCCATAGGCCAACCGCTCCACCTCGGTATCGGTCAGCGCTCGCTTGAAGCGGGCAGGCGCCCCGACGTACATCGAGCGCGGCTCACAGGCCGTGCCGGGCGTCACCACTGCGCCAGCGGCAATGATCACGTCCGAGGCGAGGGTCGCTCCATCGAGAAGGATGGCCCCGATTCCGATCAGGCAGCGATCGCCGATGGTGCAACCATGCAGCACCGCCCGATGGCCAATGGTCACGTCATGGCCGACCTGCAGCGCGAACCCCCCTGGCTGGAACGGCCCATCGTGGGTCACGTGCAGCACGGCACCGTCCTGCACGCTGGTACGCTCGCCAATGCGGATCCGGTGGACGTCTCCGCGCACCACGGCCATGGGCCACACGGAACTGTCGGCGCCGATCTCGACGTCTCCGATCACCACGGCAGCCGGGTCGATGTACACGTCGCGACCCAGGCGGGGCCGCAGGCCCTCGAGTTCCCTGATACCAGTGGTCATCCCGTACTCCGGAGCCTGGGGGGCTCGATGATATACTGCAGTCCGGTTTTTGACGGAGTCCGCAGCCATGGAACTCGCCATCTTCCTCGCGGTGGCCGTGGTCGTCGCCCTCTACACCATCGGTGTCTACAACGGCCTGGTCAAGCTGCGCGAGGCCGTGAAGCAGGCCTGGGCCAACATCGACGTGCTGCTCGTACAGCGCCACGACGAACTGCCCAAGCTGGTCGAGACCTGCAAGCAGTACATGCAGTACGAGCAGGAAACCCTGGAGCGGATCATGAAGGCCCGTGCCTCCGTGTTCCAGGCTGCCGGCAGCGGCGACGTGGCCGCACTCGGGGCCGCCGAGACCTCGCTGCGCAGCGGCCTCGGCCAGCTGTTCGCGGTGGCCGAGAACTATCCGCAACTGAAGGCTGACGAATCCTTCCAGCACCTACAGGCCAGGATCACCGCCTTGGAGGAAGGGATCGCTGATCGCCGCGAGCTGTACAACTCCTCGGTCAACCTCAACAACGTCCGGGTGCAGCAGTTCCCGGACCTGCTGGTGGCCAAGGCCTTCAGCTTCGGCACGGCGCAGCTGCTGGAGTTCGCCGACGAGCAGAAGCGCGACGTCAACGTGAAGGCCCTGTTCGGCTGAGGTGGCCCCGCCTGAATTCTGGCTGTTGGTGGCCTTCACCGCCGGAGTCGGTGCCGCCGGACTCTGGTACGGCTTCCGCTGGTGGCGCTGGGCCAGGCTGATCGAGGATACCCCCACCTCGCAGGTACGCAGCGCTGCTCAGGGCCTCGTCGAGTTGGTCGGTACGGCCCGGGGCATGCCTGGCGCTCCGGTCATTGCACCCCTGTCCCGTCGCCAATGCGTCTGGTGGACCTACGAAGTGGAGCGCCGGACGCAGGGCCGCAAGGGCAGGTCCAGTTGGGAACGCATACGCTTCGATACCAGCGATGCTCTGTTTCACCTCCAGGATGCCACCGGCGATTGCATTATCGATCCGGAGGGCGCGCAGGTCCTGCCCTCGCAACGCAATACCTGGTATGGCTCGACCGCGATCCCGGAAGCCGGACCTCCTGCTCGTCGCGGCCTGCATGTATTCGGCCGCAAGTACCGCTACAGGGAATCACGCCTGCACGACGGCGATCCTCTCTATGCCATCGGCTGGTTCAGTACGGAACGCGGGCACACCAGCCCGGATCGCGACGCAGAAACAGCCCTGCTGCTGCGGGAATGGAAGCGCGATCACTCGTCACTGCTGAAGCGCTTCGATACCGATGGTGATGGCACGCTGAGTCTGGCCGAATGGGAGCGCGCCCGTGAGGCCGCTCATGCAGAGGTCGAGTCGCAACGCCGCATCGCATCCGTGCAGCCCGGAGTGCACGTGTTACGCAAGCCTGATCGCGAGCATCCCCTGCTCCTTGCCGCTACCCAGCAGGGCAAGCTGGCTACCCGCTACCGGATCAGGGCGCTGGTCGGCCTCGCGGTCTTTGTGTCGGCGGCCGGCCTGCTGGGCTACGTGTTCATCGGCAGTTGAAGCGGGGCGCTACAATCAAGCCTGGCTGACTCGAGGAGACGCATGGACAATCCGCTGCTGGCCCCGGAAGGGCTCCCCGATTTCTCGGCCGTCGAGGCCGGCCACGTCGAGCCCGCCGTGCGCACCATCATCGACCGGCACCGCAGCCTGCTGGCCGGACTGCCAATGGATACACCATCCTTTGCCGGCGTGATCGAACCGTTCGAGACGGCCAATCACGCCCTGGCCCGGGTCTGGAACGCGGTTCAGCACCTGGGTTCGGTCCTCGACAGCCCCGAACTGCGCGAGGCCTACAACACCTGCCGGGCCCTGGTGGCCGACTACCATGCCGAGGTCGGACAGAACACAGGCCTCTACCGGGCCTGCGAGACCATCCTGCAGCGTGAATCCGCCGGGCTCGATCCCGAGCAGCGCAAGCTGCTGGACAACCTGCTGCGCGATTTCCGCCTGGCCGGAGTGGCCCTGCCGGAAGCCGGGCGGGCCCGATTCCGGGCACTGATGCAGGAACTGGCGGTGATCCAGGCTCGCTTCGACGAAAACGTGCTGGATGCCACCCAGGCCTGGTCGCTGCACCTGACGTCGCAGGCACGCCTCGCTGGGCTGCCACGCTCCGCGGTATTGCGCGCCGCCGACACTGCAAGCGCTCGCGGCCTCGACGGCTGGGTCTTTACCCTGGATGAGCCCAACTACGTCGCGGTCATGAACCACGCGGTCGATCGCGAGCTGCGCCGGGAGTTCTACCTGGGCTGGACCACGCGCGCCTCGGACCGCGGACCCCAGGCGGGACGGTTCGACAACAGCACGCTGATGGAGCAGATCCTCAGCCTGCGCCACGAGGCAGCGCAGCTGCTGGGCTTCGAGTCCTACGCAGACCTGTCGCTGGCCACCAAGATGGCGGCCTCACCGGCCGACGTGCTGGCCTTCCTCGAGGACCTCGCCCGACGCTACCGTGCGGCAGCAAGCGCCGAGTTCGAGGCGCTGCGCGACTTCGCCGGCGGGGAACTGGAAGCCTGGGACGTGGCCTTCCACGCCGAAAGGATGCGCCAGGAACGCCACGCGCTTTCCCAGGAGGCGCTCCGTGAATACTTCCCGCTGCCGAAGGTGCTGCAGGGCCTGTTCGAGGTCGCCAGACGTCTCTACGGCGTGTCCATCGAGCGCCGGGCTGGGGTCTCTACCTGGCATCCGGACGTTGACTACTACGCCATCCTCGACGGCCGGGGCCGCGAGCTGGCGGGTTTCTTCCTGGATCCCTGCGCCAGGCAGGGCAAGCGGGGCGGTGCATGGATGGACGACTGCATCAACCGGCGCGCCTTCGGTGGGCAGCGCATCATTCCGGTGGCGCAACTGGTCTGTAATTTCGCGCCGGCAGCAGGCGACGCGCCACCGCTGCTGACCCATGGCGACGTGGTCACGCTGTTCCACGAGTTCGGCCACGGGCTGCACCTGATGATGACCCAGGTGAACTATCCCAGCATTGCCGGCATCAGCGGGGTGCCCTGGGACGCAGTGGAACTGCCCAGTCAGTTCATGGAGCAATACGCCTGGCAGCCGGACGTCCTGCCATTGATCTCGGCCCACCTGGAAAGTGGCGAACCCCTGCCCGCAGCCATGCTCGAGCGACTGCTTGGCTTGCGCGGCTTCCACGCCGGGCTGGCCACGGTCAGGCAGCTGGAATTCGCACTGTTCGACTTCCGCCTGCACGCAGGCTTTGACCCGCGGCGGGGCGGGCGGATCATGGAGGTGCTGGACGCCGTGAGAGGCGAAGTGGCCGTGGTCCGCCCACCGGCCGATAACCGCTTCCCCCACGCCTTCCAGCACATCTTCTCCGGCGGGTATGCAGCCGGGTATTACAGCTACAAGTGGGCGGAGGTGCTCGCGGCCGATGCCTTTGCAGCCTTCGAGGACACCGGCATCTTCGATGCCACCGTCGCGATGCGCTTTCTGGACAGCATCCTGTCGCGCGGCGGCAGTCGTGACGTCATGGAGGCCTTCGTCGAATTCCGCGGCCGACGACCGGATGTCCAGCCGCTGCTGCGTCAGCATGGCCTCGCGGCATGAGGATCGCGACCTGGAACGTCAATTCGCTGCGGGTGCGGCTGCCGCAACTGGCCACCTGGATGGGCGGCGACCCCACCGACGTCGTGGGGCTGCAGGAGCTGAAGCTGCCGGATGAGGATTTCCCTGCCGAGGACATTCATGGGTTGGGACTGCAGGCCGCCTGGTACGGTCAGAAGACCTACAACGGCGTCGCGCTGCTGTCTTCACTGCCGCTTACCGAGGTGGTCACGGGTATTCCCGGCCATGACGATCCCCAGAAGCGGGTCATCGCCGCCACCATTGCCGGGGTGCGGGTCATCAACGTCTACGTGCCGAACGGGCAGTCGGTGGGCTCCGACAAGTACGCCTACAAGCTGGACTGGATCGGCCACCTCCAGCGCTACGTCCAGGAGGCGCTGCAGCGCTGGGAACAGCTGGTGCTGATGGGCGACTTCAACATCGCGCCGGAAGATCGCGACGTGCACGACCCTGCGAAGTGGGAAGGCTCGGTCCATGTCAGCGAGGCGGAACGAGGCGCACTGTCCGGGCTGATGGGACTGGGCCTGGTGGACACCTTTCGGCTGTTCGACCAGCCCGAGGGCGCCTACAGCTGGTGGGACTACCGCATGGGTGCCTTTCGCCGCAATCACGGCCTGCGCATCGACCTGGTGCTCGCCAGTCAGGCGCTCGCCCAACGCTGCACCGGATGCCGGATCGATCGCGCACCGCGGGCCTGGGAGAGGCCTTCGGACCACGCCCCGGTGGTGGCGACGTTCGACATAGCCTGACGCGCCCAGGCCCGAAACGTGACGCAGCGCACAGTTGCCGAACAGGACGTTGGTACTGTGCCGAGGCCGCCGCCTACACTGCTTCCAGTCCCCCTAGAGGCCAGGTCGCCACCCGTGAACGCCCGTTATCGTCGCAGCGATTACGATGTCACCAATACGGTGCAGGTCAGCTCACCCGTTGCCGTGCGCGATGCGGTGGTTGACCTCTTTGCCGCCACCTGGCCGGACTGCGACCTCGATCGCGTGGCGCGCGCCGTAGACGACTTTGCCCGCCTGTTCCGTGGCGAGATGGAAGGCTACCTCGGGGTCGATACCGTGTATCACGACATGCAGCACTCGCTCGATGTGGTGCTCGCCGCGGCGAGGCTGCTGGTCGGTTGGGAACGTTCCGTGGAACCCTCTGCTCGATTCGGCGCCGAGCGCGCCACCATGGGGCTGGTGGTCGCCCTGTTCCACGACGCCGGCTACATCCGCCTGGAGGGGGAAGCCGACGTGGCGAATGGTGCAGTCTTCACCCGCAACCATGTCACCCGCAGCGCCCGCTTCCTCGCCAGCTACCTGCCGCAGATCGGCCTCGACCACTGGACACCGGTGGCCACGCGGGTCGTGCACTTCACCGGCTACGAAGTGCCCTTCGACCGTATCCGGCTGGGCAACCCGCTGGACCGCAAGGTCGGCCACCTGCTGGGGACCGCCGACCTGCTGGCCCAGATGGCCGATCGCTGTTACCTGGAGAAGTGCCGTGACCGCCTGTACGCCGAATTCGTGCTGGGCGGCATAGCCACCTATCCTGGCACCGAGGGGATCAAGGTCAACTACGGCTCCGGGCTCGACCTGTTGCGCCAGACCCCGCACTTCGTGCGCTCGGTGATCCGCGACCGCCTGGAGGCCGCCTTCGAGCACAGCTATCGATACCTGCAGGCGGTATTCGACGGCCGCAATCCCTACATGGAAGCCATCGACCGCAATGTCGCCTTCCTGCGCGAACTGATGCGCAACCAGCGCTGGCCCATGCTGCGACGCAAGCCGCCGGTGTTTACCGTCAACGCCAACCCGATGGACGAGGTGCGCTCGCTCATGGTGCAGCATCTCGAGGATACCTGGGGCCCGGCCTTGTCACCCTTCGCCAATAACGGGCCCTGATCTAGCCGGGTGGCGGGTCGATCGTAGCGACCCAATGACGGTGAATGTCGGCCAGTCTAGGCATCACTGCCTCGAGACCCAGCAGGCCTGATCCCTCCAGGGCCTCCGCCAGCAGTTCGACCTGCAAGGCTGACAGCGCTGGCACTGCGACCGCAGCATGGCTGTAATGCCAGGGCTCGGGGCGCACCCCGCCGCAGCCGCTGCGATAGGGGCGGAAGAAACCGTAGGTCCAGGCGTGCTCCTCGAGCCAACTGGAGAGCCTCTCGAACACCCCACCCTGCGCGTACTCCTCAGGATGGAGGCGCGGACGGTATCCAGGAGGCAGGGCCGCACGGTCGATGAGATCGAAGTCGCTGCCCCAGTGGTGGCGACTACTGCCCGGCAGTGCGCTCCAGGTGAGGATAAGGTCGACGCGGGCGTTTGCGTCTAATCCCGAGGGATCCACCTGGCGACCCTCGGCATCTTCGAGCGGGCGACGACCCTCGAACTTGTCGTTCCAGATGGTGAGCTGACGCTCGAAGTCGCGAAAGGCCGACGCCGGGACCAGGTCGATGCCCGCCGCGGCGGCAGCCTGGCGCAGGGCCCCCAGCGCCACGACGGTCTCGTGATGCAGCAGGCAACCCAGCTCGGGATGACGGATGACGTGCCCGGTATCGCGTCCGGTGAGCTGGCGTGAGTTCACTGCTCAATCCTACACCGACCCGTTTGACGCCACCCGCGGAGGTCTCCATCATCGCCCTCCGTGACCGCTGCATCGCCTCCAAGACTGCTCACCCTGGCCCTCGGTTACGTGCTCGTGCTGGGAGTGGCCGTCGCCGTGGCCATCGCCTGGGCGGGAGGCGGGGCAGCGCTCTCGCGCGCCGCGCCGTGGGTCATGCTGGGCCTGGGAGTGGCCCTGGTGCTCGCCCTACTGGTCAATCGTATCCTGGGGGTTGAGCCCGCTCGCGAAGACCCAACAGGTCTGGTCAACACACTCTCGCGCCAACTCAGCGAGCGCGACGCCAATCTGCGCTGGCTGGAGGCCATCGTCCAGCACATCGGCGAGGCCGTGTTCGTGGTCACCCCTGATGGGCTGGTCCGCAAGGCCAACGTGGCGGCGAGCGCCTTGACCGGGCTCGAGCCCAGGCAGTTGCTGCAGCGGCCTTTCGTGGAGCTGCTGGCCGAGGCCGAGCGAGGCAGATTCGAGCTGGCCAAGGCCGCTCACCAGAAACAGGAAACCGCGCTGGCCGGCAAGGATGGCACGCCCATCGCCGTATCCATGACGGGTTCATGCATTCGCGAGGGCGAGGCCAAGGCGCCGCTGGGCTGCATTTTCGTGCTGCACGATATCCGCGAGCGCAAGCGCAGCGAGAAGCGCATCCGCTATCTCGCCAGCCACGATTCCCTGACCCGCATTCCCAACCGGCTGCAGTTCCAGCACTCGCTGCAGCAGGCCATCGCCCGGGCCCGCCGCAAGGGCCAGCGACTGGCCATGCTGTATCTGGACCTCGACCGCTTCAAGGAGGTCAACGACAACCTGGGCCACGCCGCAGGGGACAAGACGCTCGAGGTATTGAGCGAACGCCTGGTGGCCGGGCTTACCGAGGGCACGACCCTGGGCAGGCTGGCCGGCGACGAATTCGGGCTGTACGTGGAGGGTCTGGAGGCCGGCACGGACCATCAGCGTCGATTGGTCGGCCTCGCACGGGACCTGCTGAGCAGGCTCTCGCTGCCGTTCAGGTCCGGAGCGGAGGAATACTCCATCACGGCCAGCATCGGCATCGCCCTGTACCCCGATGATGGCGACAACGTCATCGACCTGGTGCGGGCCGCCGACGTGGCCATGTACCAGTCCAAGCAGCGGGGCGGCAACGACGTATCGATTTACACGCCGGACATGAGCAACCTCGCCGTCGAAAAGCTGATGCTGCGCAACAAGCTCCGGCAGGCCGTCGAGCGCGATGAGCTCAGGCTTGCCTACCAGCCACTGGTGGACCTGCAGGATGGCAGCATCGTTGGCTGCGAGGCCCTCTTGCGCTGGGACCTCCCGGGGCATGGACTGATGCTGCCCGACTCCTTCCTGGCTATCGCCGAGGAGTCCGACCTGATGGCCAAGATTGGCGACTGGGTGCTCCGCGCCGCCCTGCGCGACCTGCAGGCCTGGAGCCAGCGGCTGCCAGGGATCGGCGGGGTGGCGATCAACCTGTCGCTGCGCCAGCTGCTGCACGCGGACTTCCTGCCTCGCTTGCAGCACGCGCTGCGGGAAAACGCCGTACCCGCCGGCAGCGTCTGGCTGGAAATCACCGAGACGACCATGATGAGCAACCCGCAGAAAACCCTCGCCCTGCTGGGGGAGTTGCGCGAGCTGGGCCTGCAGCTGTCGATCGACGACTTCGGCACCGGCCATTCTTCGCTGTCGTCCCTGCGGCAATACCCGGTCAGCACCCTCAAGGTGGACCAGAGCTTCATCGCCAACTCGACGGTCTCTCCCGAGGGCCGGGCCATGGTCAAGGCCATCCTGGACATGGGACACGAACTGGGTCTAGAGGTGGTGGCCGAGGGGATCGAGACCGCCGCGCAGCTGAAACTGCTGCGGACACTGGGCTGCCGCTACGGGCAGGGCCACCTGTTCAGCCAGCCGCTGACCGCGAAGGCCTACCTGTCGCAGCGAGTGGACCAGGCGCAGCGGGGCAGCAGCTTTCAGGACCTGATGGCCTGACGACTGCTGAGGCAAAAGCCGGACAAGAAAATGGCGGGCTGTTGCCAGCCCGCCCGAGTGGGGGTCACTCGTCAGGACAGAGAAGCCTGACAGGGATAGAATGTACGGGTTTCGTACACCCTAGTCAAGAGATTGTATAGCGTAAACCGGTATGAATGCTGTACAGTAAAGCCCTCCTGAAACCTGAGGTCTGAGTCATGTACTCCATCAAGGCGGTTTCCCAGGCCACGGGCCTGAGCATCGAAACCCTGAGGGCGTGGGAGCGTCGCTATCGCATCGTGGAACCCCAGCGGGACCCCAGCGGCCGCCGTGCCTATCGCCCGGACGACGTGATCCGCCTGCGCAAGTTGCGCGAGGCCACCGAAAACGGTCACCCCATCAGCCGCCTGGCCAGCCTGAGCGAACGCGAACTCGACACCATCCTGCAGGCAGCCAAGAAATCCGGTGGCAGCGTCCCGCCCCTGCAGCGCATTGGCGCGCAGATGATCGAGGCCGCGGAAGACTACCGACCTGCCGATTGCGACCGGCTGCTGGCCATGGCGCTGGCGCTGCTGCCCGCGTCCCAGGTGGTCACGGACGTGCTGGCGCCCACCATGGTCGAGGTGGGCGAACGCTGGCACCGTGGCGAAATGTCGATCGTCCAGGAGCGCATCATCAGCCAAGCCGTGCGCAAGCAGCTGTCCAGCGTCCTCGACACCTACGGGCGCATCGCCGACGGCCCGGTGATGGTGCTGGCCACCCCCTCCGGCGAGCGGCACGAACTGGGGATCCTGATGTGTGCCCTGCTGGCTGCCTCCAAGAACGTGCGCTGCCACTACCTCGGCGCGGACCTGCCGGTCCCCGAGATGTCCCACTATGCCTCCAGGGTGGGCGCGGACGCGCTGACCGTATCGGTACTGATGAGCGAACACCTGAACGACACCCTCGGCCAGCTCGGCGAACTCGCCAGCACGCTGCCGGACCAGATCGAGATCTGGGGCGGCGGGCACGCCATCACCCAGCTGGCGGGCGGGCGCCTGCCGAGGCGCATCAAGCTGCTCGACGACATGAACGCCTTCGAACGTGAGATCGCCCTGCTCGAGGCTCGCATCCGGCACTGAGCCGGACGGCATTCAGTTCACGCTGGCGGCTGCACCTGGCAGTTGGCCCAGCATGGCGCGCAAGCCCTCGTCGGCTGCCTCCCGGAAGGAGGCATCCATGGCTCGCATCACGGCACTCAGGGTGTTTTCCTCGGCCCGCTGTTCGGCGCGCACCCGCAGGTGTGCCAGCGGCCGCCCCTCACCCGAGGTAGCCAGGGAAAAGGACATCGCCACCCTGACCATCGGCACGCTGCCGGCGGTGTAATCGGCCTCGAAGGCCGTGATCTCGACGGCGAGCAGGTGGGTGGCACGTAGGCGGGCCGGGTCTGCCATCACGCTCCTGACCGCTCCGGTATCAGCGAGCGAATCGACCAGCGCCGCCTGGACCACCTCGCCGAGGCTGCCCGCCCAGCGCACGTCCGCGAAATAATCCACCCGCCCACCCGGCCACCGACTGGCGACCCTGGAGCCGGCCAGGGCCGTGGGCGCGCCAGGCTGCAGCACCTTGAGGTCGACGGTTGCAGCCACGGGGGCCGTTGGCAGCGTCGGACCGGTCAGCACGTAACTGGCCGGCGCCGGGGACTTGCTCTCAAAGCCACTGCAGGCCGCCAGGAACAGGAAGGTGGTCAGCATCCATGCCGTCTTCATGGTGGCAACTCCACGCCCCGCTCACGGGGCTGATACAGAATGCGCGAGGGATCGTCCTCCAGTTCGCGTCCAAGCCGTTCAAGTACCTGGCTGGTGCGCCGCAGGTCGGCGACCAGGGCCTGGATCTCGGCGAGTCCCTCTCCGGCGAAGCGGGTCACGCCGGGCTCGTTGTCGGCCACCAGCCGATCGAGCCGCTGGCTCAGGCTGGCCAGGTTGGCGGCCGAGCCCCTGAGGTCCTGGACCGCCTCGCCGAGGCGGGGCAGCGCTTCGCGACTGGTGGCGTGGAACTCGCGAGTGATGGCATCGACTTCGCCCGCCGTGGAGCTGAGCCCGGCCAGCAGCTGGCGTGCCTCGGTCACCGCTGCCGGCAGCCCCTCGCTGGCCTCCCGCACACTGGCGAGCGTGCTGTTCACCGCTGCAAGGTTGTCTTCCGAGAGCACCCGGTTCATGCGGGCCAGCACCTCCGAGGCCCTCGCCACAGCATCCGGCAGCCCGCTCAGGAACTCATCGAAGTCGGAGCGCTCGGAAGGGATGACTGGATAATCGATACCCGATACCGAGACCCGCTGCTTCGAGGCATCGGCCGGCTGCAGGTCGATGTACAGCAAGCCGGTAACGCCCTGCAGGGCAAGCCGCGCAACCGTGTCCTCCACGATGGGCGTGCCCTCCGCGATATCGGCCACCACGCGCACGCGGCTGGCATCACGTGGATCGAGGCCGATGCGGGCCACTCGCCCGACGGCAACGCCGAGGTAACGCACCGAGCTGCCTTGCGACAGCCCGAACACGCTGCCGTCAAAGTAGATCTCGTGGCGCTGGTAAGTCTGGCGGTCGCCGGTCTCCGAGTACCACATGACGAATCCAGCCGCCATGGCCAGCAATAGCAGTACGAAGGCCCCGACGGCGACGTAATTAGCGTCCCTATCCATGCAGGCCTTCCGCCGCGTTGGGCTGGCTGGTGGCATGACGGGCCCGCTCGCCATGGAAATACTGCCGGATCCAGGGATGCTCGCTCTGAACGATCTCTGCCAGCGTACCGCTGATCATGCGGCCATCGACGATGACGCCCACCCGGTTGCAGGTACGGAAGATCGTGTCGAGGTCGTGGGTGATCATGACCACCGTCAGGCGCAGGCTGCGTTGCAGATAGAGTACCAGCTGGTCGAAGGCAGCGGCAGAAATTGGGTCGAGACCGGCGGTCGGTTCGTCGAGAAACAGCAGCGCAGGATCGAGGGCCAGCGCGCGGGCGAGGGCCGCACGCTTGACCATGCCACCGGACAGCTGGGACGGATACTTGTCGAGTGCGTCCGCGCTCAGGCCCACCATCCTGATGCGCATCTCGGCCAGTCCGCGCAGGGTCGCCTCACCGACCGGGTGGTACTCCGCGATCGGCAACTCGACGTTCTGGGCCACGGTGAGTGCGGTGAACAGCGCGCCGTGCTGGAAGGTGACCCCGTAGCGACGCTTGATGCCGACCAGCTCGGATGGCGAGGCCTCCGTGACGTCGCGGCCCTCGATCCTGACCGTGCCCGCGGCCGGCTGCTGCAGTCCCAGCATGGTCCTGAGCAGCACGGACTTGCCGCTGCCTGATCCTCCGACGATGCCGAACACTTCGCCCGGCATCACCTCCATGTCGAGCCCCGCGTGCACCACCTGGCTGCCGAAACGATTCACCACGCCACGCACAGAGATGATCGGCTCCATCAGATGTCGAGCTCCATGAACAGCACGGCGAAGGCCGCGTCGAGGAAAATCACCACGAAGATCGACTCGACCACCGCCACGGTCGTCAGCCGACCGAGCTCACGGGACGAGCCGCGTACCTGCATGCCGCGCAGGGTGCCGATCATCGCAATGGCGAAGGCGAACACCGGCGCCTTGATCAGGCCGATCCAGAAGGTGGTCGTGGACAGCGACTCGGCCACCCGGTCCGCATATTGCGTGAAGGTGATATCGACCAGCGCCCAGGACAACAGGGCACCCCCGGCGAGGCCCATGAAGTCGGCGAGCACGGTCAGCAGGGGCAGCGCCACCACCAGCCCCAGCACCCGTGGCGCGACCAGCACCTCGACCGGGTCCATGCCGATCGCGCGCAGCGCGTCCACTTCCTCGTTCAGCTTCATCACGCCCAACTCGGCAGCGAAGGCACTGCCCGAGCGCCCGGCCACGATGATGGCGGTCAGCAATACGCCCAGTTCTCGCAGCACGGCGATGGTGACCAGGTCGACCACGAAGATCTCACCGCCAAACTGGCGCAGCTGCTGGGCCCCGATGTAAGCCACGATGACGCTGATCAGGAAGGCGATCAGGGCCACGATCGGGATGGCGGTGACGCCGGTCTCGTGAACCTGCCTGATCAGCGATGGCAGGCGCAGCCGGCGCAGGCTGGACAGGGCCCGACCCAGGGCCAGGGTGAGCTCGCCGAGCGCCGCGAGATGCTGGCGGACGTCCGCACCGAGGCCAACGGTGAAGATGCCCAGCCGCTCGAGCGGGATGGCCATCAGCCGCCGGGTGGTCTCGTCCTCCTCGCCCTCGGCCTCACGCCCGAGCGCCTCATCGACGAAGCCCAGCAGTTCAGGCCTCGCCGGCGCCCATTGGACCTCGACACCACGGGACAGCAGGCGGTGTTCCAGCGAGCGCAGGACCCAGGCTCCGCTGAGGTCGAGAGCCTCCACTGCCGTCAGGTCGATGACCGCTGTCCCACCCGCCGGCAGGCTGACCTGCGTCAGGGCGCGCTCGAGCAGGCCGAGCCGGTCCACCGTCCAGCTGCGGCCGGCCCGCAGGCGTATCCCAACCGTCTCCTGGCGAGTCTCGAGGTACACGTCCGCGCAATGCTAGCAGGAGGGGTAACATGCGCGCATGGCTGAAAGCGCGCTGACCCAGGTCCTGTTGCTGCTCGCTGCGACCCTGCTGGTGGTGGCCACCCTCAGTCGCCTGCGGCTGCCGCCGGTGATCGGTTTCCTGGCGGTCGGCGCCATGCTGGGGCCGCACGCGCTGGGCTGGGTGGCCGACACGGAAACCACCGCCACGCTGGCCGAATTCGGCGTGGTCTTCCTGCTCTTCACGCTGGGTCTCGAGTTCTCGCTGCCGCGGATGATCGCCATGCGCGGCGAGGTGTTCGCACTCGGCGGCCTGCAGGTGGGCATCACCACCGCACTGTTCGCGGGCATCGCCTGGTGGCTGGGCTCACCGCCGGCCCTTGCGATCGTGCTTGGCGGCGCGGTGGCGATGTCCTCGACCGCCATCGTCATCCAGCAGTTGAGCGGCCAGGGCGAGCTGAATCGCACCCACGGTCGACTCTCCTTCGGCATCCTGTTGTTCCAGGACCTCGCCTTCGTCCCCTTCCTCGCACTCGCCGGCGTGATTGGCGCCGCCGGGACGGGCTACGAGGCCAGCGAGGCACTGGCAGCCGTCGCCAAGGCCGGCGTTGCGCTCGCCATTGTGCTTGCGGGCGGCCGCTGGCTGCTCAGGCCCATGTTCCACGAGATTGCTTCCACGCGCTCCACGGACCTCTTCACCCTGGCTGTCCTGTTCGTGGCGATGGCCGCTGCCTGGGCCACCCATGCCGTGGGTCTGTCGTTCGCGCTGGGGGGCTTCCTGGCCGGGATGATGCTGGCCGAGACTGAATACCGTTATCAGGTGGAAGCGGGAGTCCGGCCCTTCCGCGACACCCTGCTCGGCCTGTTCTTCGTCACCGTCGGCATGAAGCTCGACATCGCACTGCTGGCCGAGAACGCGCTGGCCATCACCGTGCTGCTGGTGGCCCTGCTGGCGATCAAGGCCGGCATCATCACGCTGGTGGCGCGCCGCTATGCGGGCTCC
This sequence comes from Gammaproteobacteria bacterium, assembly GCA_030830595.1. GTDB lineage: Bacteria > Pseudomonadota > Gammaproteobacteria > Steroidobacterales > Steroidobacteraceae > SG8-30. The sequence goes on from JAURMS010000152.1 coordinate 20,304, forward strand.
TGGTTCAAGTCCCTGCGCACCGGCATCGTGCTGAGCGAGGGCGGTGAGTTCGGTTTCGCACTGCTGGTCATGCTGCTGCAGAACCAGCTGCTGGAGCAGGAGGCCTCCCAGGTCCTGTTGCCGGCCATCGCCCTCAGCATGGTGGTCTCACCCCTGCTGATCCGCCACAACAAGCGGATCGCCCAACTGCTGCTGCGCGAATCGGGCCCTGCGTCGGCTGCGACGGCTGAACCCGCCGACCTGCCGATGCAGTCGGTGGCCAGCCGCGAGCACGTGGTGCTCTGCGGCTATGGACGGGTTGGCCAGAACATCGGTCGGGTGCTGGCCGAGCAGGGCTTCGAGTACCTGGCCATGGACCTCGACCCCGTGCGGGTACGCAGCGCGCGCGAAGCCGGCGAGCCGGTGATCTTCGGAGATGCATCGGATGAGGCCCTGCTGGAGACGGTCGGCCTGTCGCATGCCAGCGCGGTGGTGGTGACCTTCCCAGAACCGGACATCGCCATCGGCATCCTGCGAGCGGTGCGTCGCCTGAATGCAGAGGTACCGATCTTGGTACGCACGGCTGACGATTCCCGGCTCGACGATCTGTTGGCGGCTGGCGCCACCGAGGTGATCCCGGAGACCCTGGAGGCAGCGCTGATGCTGGCCTCGCATGCCCTACTGGTGCTGCAGGCACCCATGTCGCGGGTGGTGAGGACCATCGGCGACATCCGCCGGCACCGTTACGGACTGCTGCGCGGCGTCTTTCGGGGCAGCGACGGGGGTCCGGCGGAAGGCAGCCACCCGCTGCGCGAGGAGCTGCGCAGTGTGGTGCTGCCCCCCGGCGCCTGGTCAGTGGGGCGCAGCCTGGGCGAAGTCAGCGGGCGCGGCCTGGAGGTGACCTTCGCTGCCGTGCGCCGCGGCGGCATTGTGGGCCGCGACCCGGAGCCGGGCATGGTCCTGCGTGACGGTGACGTGGTGGTCGCCTTCGGCACGCCCGAAGCGCTGGAGCACGCCGAAGCGGTATTACTGGCCGGCTGAGCCGGCGGCGTCCAGCGTCAGGTCGGCCGAATAGGTCACGTTCATTACGTTGGCGTACCAGCCTCCCACCCGCGGCGAGACCAGGTGCTTGGCCACGTAGAAATACAGGGGCAGGACCGGGACATCATCCAGCAGCCGCTGCTCGGCCTCCGCCAGCAGCTGCGCGCGCTGCGCCCGATCCGGCGTCAGCGCAGCCTCGTCCAGCAGACGGTCGTACTCGGCATTGGCGTAGCGCGGCAGGTTGATGCCGAAGCCGCCGCGCAGCAGCTGCAGGAAGGAGTAGGCATCGTTGTAGTCGGCCAGCCAGCTGGCCCTGAAGACGGCTGCTTCCCTGAGGTCGATGCGCTGGCGCAGCACGCGGAACTCCTCGGCCCGCAGGGTGGCGCGCACGCCAAGGTGCTGCTTCCACATGGCCGACACCACCAGCGCGATCCGGTCGTGCAGCGGACTCTTGTTGTAGGCGATTTCCACCTCCAGCGGGCGTTCGGCCGAGTAGCCTGCCTCCGCGTACAGGCGCCTGGCCTCCGCGAGCCTTTGCTCCACCGACCAGTCGGCCCAGTCCACGCGCGGGCCTGCATAGCCGTCCACCCCCGGTGGCACCCAGCTCCAGGCCGGCCATTCGCCATCGCCAAGCACCTTGGCAGTCAACAGGTCGCGATCGATCACCATCGACAGCGCGCGGCGCAGCCCGGGGTTGGCGGCGAACGGCGGGCGGTCCACGGCGAAGCCGTAGTAATAGACGCCCAGCTGCGGACCGCTCTGCAGGTCGCCGGCAATCGCCGCCGGCAGGCGAGCCATGCGGCCGTTCGGCAGGGTGTAGGTGATGTGCAGGTCGCCGGCGCGGTAGCGGGTGTACTCGGTGAGCGGATCCGGGACGTGGTGGTAGCGCACCATCGGGATCTGCACCGAGGCGGCTTCCCGGAAGTAGGGATTGCGCTCGGCGGTGACCTGCGTACCCACCTGCCACTGGACCGGGACGTAGGGTCCGTTGGTCACCGCGGTCCCTGCCCTCGCAAACCCACGGCCGTGGGCCTGCAAGCTGGGACGGTGGATCGGAAAGGTGCTCGGGTGCGACAACAGGGCCGGGAAATAGGGCGTCGGTTGGGTGAGCCTCACCACCAGCGCCTGCGGACCGTCGGCGACCACGCCGAGCGTGTCGAGCGCCGCCTCACCGCGCAGGATCTGCATGGCGCCCGCCACCGGCTCCAGCAGCTGGCCGTAGGGCGAGGCAGTGGCGGGATCCACCAGTCGCTGCCAGGCCGCCACGAAATCCTCCGCCGTCACCGGATCACCGTTGGACCAGCGGGCGTCCGGACGCAGGGCGAAACGGTAGCGCAAGCCATCGGCCGACACGTCCCAGGCCTCGGCCACCGCGGGTTCGACGCCTCCGTCGCGGGCGACCCGGGTCAGGCCTTCGTAGGCATCACGCAGGATGGTCAGCGCGGACTCGATGCGAGCCAGCTGCGGGTCCAGCGAATCCGGCTCGGCACCGTTGCCACGCTCGAGTCGCAGCAGGTCGGGAGTCGTCGACCCGCCCGGGGCAGGCTCGCCGCTTCCCAGCCACCAGGCACCGAGCAGGGCCAGCACCGCGGCCAGCCCGCTCCAGCGCCAGGGGCGGCTCAAGCCCACTCGGTCAGGCCCTCACGCTCGTAGAGCAGACGGAAGGACGGCAGGGCCTTCATGCGGGTCACGTAAGCGCGAATGGCCGGCCAGTCCGTCGCGGGCCTGGGCATGTTGCGCGACCAGCGCATCAGCATGGTCGCCATGAAGTCCACGGCGAGCAGGCGCTCGCCTGCCAGGTAGCCCTCACCCGTCGCGAGGGCGGCATCGATACGCCCCCAGCCCGCCTCAATTCGCTCGCGGGCGGCAGCCTTGGCAGCCTCTGGATCACCCCCATCGCCCGCCATGCGTTCTGGATAAAACCAGCCGATGAACGCCGGCTGGAGGGTGTTGGTCAAGTGCACCATCCATTGCAGGTAGGTCATGTGCTCGAGCGTACCCACCTCAGGCGCCAGCCCACGCTCGCGATGTCGCGCGGCGACGCAGAGCAGAATGGCTGCGCTCTCCCACATCGGTTGATCGTCCACCA
>JAURMS010000153.1 GCA_030830595.1 Gammaproteobacteria bacterium
GGCATCCGCTTCTTCGAGGCCGAAAACTCGCTGGAAGGCTATTACGGCTTCGGGCTGACCAACCCGTTCTTCCCGGTGCTGGGCGAACCACAGTGCTTCCGCCAGGAAGCCATCAACGGTGCGCCCTGCACCAACCTCGACAAGGTAGTGAAGGAAAGCGGCAACACGCCAAAACTGAACGTGACCTACCGCTTCGACGACGAGAAGCTGGTCTATGCCACCTATTCGGAGGGCTTCCGCCCTGGCGGCGTGAACCGTCGCGGCAACCTGCCGCCCTACGGCGCGGACTACCTGAAGAACTACGAGCTGGGTTGGAAGACCAGCTGGGCAGGCGACAGCCTGCGCTTTAACGGCGCAGTGTTCATCGAGGAATGGGAGGACTTCCAGTTCGCCTTCCTCGGCCAGAATGCGCTCACCCAGATCGCCAACGCGGGCAACGCCCGCATCACCGGCCTCGAGGCCGACCTGCTGTGGGCCGCCAGCGATCGCTTGACCCTCTCGGCAGGGATGGCCTTCCTGAATGCGGAACTCACCCAGCCTTACTGCGGTGAACTGGGCGAGAACGGCCAGGACCTGAACCCCTGCCCGGAGGAGCCGAAGGCGCCCAACGGCACCCAGCTGCCCGTCACCCCGCGCTTCAAGGGCAACCTCATCGCCCGCTACGAGTTCCCGCTCGCCGGCTGGGATGGACACGTCCAGGGCGCGCTGGCCCATACGGGAGCGCGCTGGCCGGATCTCCGGACGGCCCAGCGCGAGGTGCTCGGTAAGGTAGACGCCTACACGGTGGCGGATTTCACCTTCGGCGCCCGGCTCGAGGGCATGAGCGTGGAGCTCTTCATCAACAATGCCTTCGATGAGCGCGGCGAGAACGACCGCTGGGCCCAGTGCGATGCCCTGATCTGCGGTTTTTCAGGCACTTACATCACACCCATCCAGCCGAGAACCATCGGCCTCAGGTTCGGCCAGCGCTTCTAGCGCGCCCGTTTCCGCGAGAACTGAGGGGCCCTCCGGGGCCCCTTTTTATTGGTTGGGCGCATCCCGGGTAGGGGTAATTACGGGTGCACTGTCAAAATCCGATTGATTATGTTTCCCTCTGGCTGTGACTTTTGTCACACTTTCCGGATCTAAGTGGGGAAGTAATTGATATGCTTGACATAATCCGTACAGCTGCGGCTCGCGGCGTGATCCTTTCCGTAGGCTTTGTCGCCACCTGGACCGCCCAGGTGCCCCTCGCCGTGGCTGCGGCTCCCGTCGCGCTGCCGGTTCAAGCCGCCCAGCAGGCGAAAAACAACGAGCCACGCTTCCTGGAAGGGGTGGTACTGGTCGGGTTCAAGCCCGGCACCGCCCGCTCGGAACGCGCGAATGCCCGCGCGGCGGCCGGAGCGGTCCGCGCCGAGGCCCTCTCCCCGCTGGCGACAGACGCCGAGAAACTCATCCTGGCCCCCGGACGTGGCGTGAAGGCGGCCATCGAGGCACTCAAGCGCAACCCCAACGTGCGCTACGCCGAGCCCGACTACATCCTGACCAAGGCCGCAGTGTCGAACGACACCTACTACACCAACGGTTCGCTGTGGGGCATGTACGGCGATGCCACCAGTCCCGCCAACCAGTACGGCAGCCAGGCGGGCGAGGCCTGGGCCTTGGGCTATACGGGTTCGAATGAGATCTACATCGGTGTGATCGATGAAGGGATCCAGGTCACCCATCCAGACCTGCAGGCCAATATCTGGGTCAACCCCTTCGAGACCGCCGGTGACGGTGTCGACAATGATGGCAACGGCAAAGCCGACGACGTCCATGGCTGGGATTTCGTGAACAACGACGCCAGTGTCTATGACGCCGGCGGCGACGCCCATGGCACCCACGTTTCCGGCACCATCGGTGGCGTCGGTGGCAACGGCACCGGCGTGGCGGGCGTGAACTGGAACGTCACCATGATCTCCGGCAAGTTCCTCGGCACGAGTGGAGGTTCCACCTCAGGCGCCATCGCCGCCGTCGATTACATGAACGACCTGAAGTCGCGCCACGGCCTCAACATCGTGGCCACCAGCAACTCCTGGGGCGGCGGCGGGTTCAGCCAGGCCCTGCTCGATGCCATCAACCGTGGCGGCGACCGCGACATCCTGTTCATCGCGGCCGCCGGTAACAGCGGTACGGACAATGACGCGGGTAACTACTATCCTTCCAACTACCAGTGCACCAATGGCGGCTCGCGCGGCTGGGACTGCGTGATATCGGTCGCTTCCATCACCTCGTCGGGCGCCAAGTCGTCGTTCTCCCAGTACGGTGCGACCACCGTCGACCTCGGTGCCCCGGGATCGGGAGTCTGGTCCAGCGTACCCACCAACTCGTATGCGAGCTACAACGGTACCTCCATGGCCACCCCGCACGTCAGTGGTGCTGCGGCCCTGTGCGCCTCGCTCGATCCCAACCAATCGGGTGCAGACCTGCGTGAAAAAATCATGGCCTCCACGGCCCCGACCGCGTCACTGAACGGGATCACCGTCACCGGCGGCCGCCTGGATGTTGGCAGCCTGGCACCGCTGTGCGTGGCAGCCACCGATCCGGTAACGGGCGCGCCGGCCAGCCTGACGGCCGAGGCCATCGACGAGTCCTCGATCTTCCTGCAGTGGAGCGCGGGCACCACGGCCAACGCATCCTTCTTCGACATCGAGCGCGCACCAGCCGGCTGCGCGGCGGGCGACTTCACGCGCGTCGCGCGAGTCAGTGCCAGTGCCACCAGCCATCTCGCCACTGGGCTCGCCTCCGAAACCGAATACTGCTTCCAGGTTCGCGCGGGCAACTACCTGCCCTCGCAGACGGCAGCCACCAACACGGCCTCGGCCACCACGCTGGCACCCCCGCCGCCGCCACCGCCGTACTACTGCTCGGCCACGGCGAGCGACTGGATTCAGGGAAGCGTAGGCGCCGTCACGCTGGGTGATGATGCCTCTGCCAACTACTACCTGCCCTTCAACTTCCCGTTCTACGGCGAGACGCTAACCGGTGGGCAAGTCGATACCTATGCCGTTTCCTCCAACGGCTTCCTGATGCTCGGCGGCAGCAGCGGCGCCACGTCCTACAGCAACGTGGACATCCCTACGGCAGCTACACCGAATGGCTTCGTGGCCCCTTGGTGGGACGACTTCAATCCCTCGCAGGGCGGCACGGTCCGGACGTTTTATGAGGGCAACGCACCGTCAAGGCGTCTGGTGGTGTCCTGGGAAGGCGTGCCCATGTACGGCCTGACCGGTAGCACTTACAGCTTTCAGGCCGTGCTGGAGGAGGCCACAGGCGACATCGTCTTCAACTACCAGGACGTGACCGGCGGAAGCAGCAGCTACGATCGCGGCGCATCGGCTACCGTGGGCGTGGAAAGCCCGGACGGCGCCCATGGCACCCGCGTGTCTTACAACTCCGCCACCCTCAGCGACGGCACCAGCATCCGCTGCAGCTATGGCGAAGAGCCACCGCCGCCGCCGAGCCCGCCCGCGACCCCGTCGGGCCTGTCGGCGAGAGCCGACTCCTGGTCACAGGTGACGGTCAGCTGGACCGACGTGGCCGACGAAACCGGCTATGAGCTGCAACGGGCCACTGGCGGCGGTGGTTTCACCACCGTCGCCAACCTGGGCGTCGATGTGACCAGCCGCGTCGACACGGGCTTGTCGGGCAGCACGACCTACCGCTACCGCGTCCGCGCCAGCAACGCCGGCGGCTCGTCGAGCTACTCAACGGAAGCCTCGGTGACGACGCCGGCCGCACCGCCGGCCACGCCCACGCTGACAGCCACGGCGGTGTCTGCCACCCAGGTGAATCTGAGCTGGACCAACGTGGCCAACGAGAGCGGTTATCGCCTGCAGCGCGACGGCGCAGACCTCGCTACGCCGGCTGCCGACGCGACCAGCTTCCAGGACACAGGGGCCACGGCAGGCACGACCTACACCTACCGGGTACAGGCCTGGAACGCCCAGGGGGATTCCAACTGGTCCACCGTGCAGACGA
>JAURMS010000154.1 GCA_030830595.1 Gammaproteobacteria bacterium
CAGCTGGTGCACACGCCGATCTTCTGAGCGTCAGAACCCCAGGCCGTGACTCTGGCCGCCCATGCACAGCAGCATGGGGACCGACAGCACGAAGTTGGTCCGGGAGGCCAGCAGCGCGGTGGTGCGGGCCTTGGCCTTCTCCTCGTCGCTGGCGGGCACCATGCCCAGCACCTTCTTCTGGTTCGGCCAGATGAAGACCCAGACGTTGAACAGCATGATGGTGCCCATCCAGGCGCCAGCGCCGATCACTCGGAAGCCTTCCTGCAGGGTGAAGGCCTTATGGATGCCTGCGCCGCCACCGTAGAACTGCAGCATGTACCAGGCACCGGTGACCCAGGTGACGACCGCTGCCCAGCGGAACCACAGCAGGGCGCGGGGTGCGATGTACTTGCTGATGCCGGCGCCGCCCGGTCCACCCTGGTCGGCGGCGGCCGCAGCCAGTCCAGGCACCTGTACGACGTTGAAGTAGTACAGCAGGCCGATCCACATCACGCCCGACAGGATGTGCAGCCAGCGGGCCAGCACGGTCGATACTTCGGCCAGGTCCCGGCCGACCAGGACGGTGGCCCAGACCGCCACGATGGCAGCCAGCACCAGGCTGGTGACGATGGATCCGTTGACGCTCTTCAAGGGGTTCATGGTTTGCTCCCGGTTTGCGTGAGGCCCTGTACTGGACGAAGTCGCCAGTCGACGCCGGATTGAAGGATAGGCAGTCGTCGGGGATAATTCAAATGTCCCGTGTTCCCGAGGATCCCCAGCTTGGCAGTCCCTGCGCCCACTTCGCCCTGCATCAGCGTATGCACACTCGACCAGCGCGGCGTCTGCCAGGGATGTTTCCGGACCCTCGAGGAGATTGCGGGCTGGTCCCGCCTCGATCCCGCCCGGCAGTGGGAGGTGATCAAGGCGGCCGACGCGCGGCGCTTGGCGTCTGGCGCTGCCCGCGCGGGCTGACTCTAACGACCCATCAGGAAACCCCGACCATGAGCAACACGGATATCACCCAGCGCATCCAGGAGCGCCTCGCCTCGGCACCGGTAGTGCTGTTCATGAAGGGTACGCCCGATTTCCCACAGTGTGGGTTCTCGGCGCAGACCGCTGCCGCGCTGGCCGCCTGCAAGGCTCGCTACGCGCACTTCAACATCTTCGAGGATCCGGAACTGCGCGAGGCGCTGAAGGCCTATTCCAACTGGCCGACCTACCCGCAGCTCTACGTCAAGGGCGAGCTCATTGGCGGTTGCGACATTGCCCTGGAGATGTACCGCTCCGGCGAACTGCGTCAGCTGCTCGAGGAAGCGGGCGCAGTCGACTGACCCTCAGGCCGGCGGGTCCTGCTCCGGGCTCGGCTCCACCATGGGGTTGGCGTCGTCTTCGCTCGCTGCCGGTGCCGTGGCCAATCGCGCCAGGCCGGCCTCGTACAGCGGCCTGAACTCGTTGCAGATGGCGCAGAACAGGTCGGCGGTCCGTTCCGCGTCATAGGAGGCCGAGTGGGCTTCGGCGCTGTCCCAGCCGATGCCAGCTGCCACCGCGGCGCGTGACAGGACCGTCTGCCCGTAGGCGACGCCTGCCAGCGTGGCGGTGTCGAAGCTCGAAAAAGGGTGGAAGGGATTGCGCTTGATGCCGGCGCGCGCCACCGCGGCATTCAGGAAGCCGAGGTCGAACGAGGCATTGTGGCCGACCAGGATGGCGCGTGTGCAGCCCTGTTCGCGCACGCCCCGCCGGATCTCGGTGAAGATGCCGGACAGCGCATCGTGTTCCTTGACCGCGATGCGCAAGGGATGCCACGGGTCGATGCCGTTGACCGCCAGCGACGCCGGATCGAGACGGGCGCCCTCGAAGGGCACTACATGGAAGCGCGTGGTCCTGCCCCGCCTCAGGCGACCGTCGGCGTCCATCTCGAGCATCACGGCCGCGATCTCGAGCAGGGCGTCCGTAGCGGCGATGAAGCCCCCGGTTTCGACGTCCACCACGACCGGCAGGAAGCCCCGGAAACGACCCCCGATCGTACCGGGCCCGCGACTCACGCTGCGCCCGCAGGCGCCAGGCGCCAGCGCAGGAGCCCGCCGGCCCGGAAGGGTACGATTGAACCGTCGGCCAGCGGCAGCGTGGCAGGCATGGTCCAGTCTTCACGCACCAGGGTGATGCGGTCGCGGTTGCGCGGCAGGCCATAAAAGTCGGCGCCGTGGAGGCTGGCGAAGCCCTCCAGCTGGTGCAGCGCGCCGGCCTCCTCGAAGGCTTCCGCATAGAACTCGATGCCGGCCGGTGCGGAGAAGATACCGGCACAGCCACAGGCTGCTTCCTTGCTGCCGCGCTCATGGGGCGCACTGTCGGTGCCGAGGAAGAAGCGGGGGTCGCCGCTGGTGGCCGCCCCCAGCAGGGCTTCCCGATCCCGCTCGCGCTTGAGTACTGGCAGGCAATAGTGATGCGGGCGCAGGCCGCCCTCGAACAGCGCGTTGCGATTCAGCAGGAGGTGCTGGGGGGTGAGCGTCGCCGCCACGCCGGCCCGCGATCCCCGGACGAAGTCGACCGCATGGCGGGTGGTGATGTGCTCGAACACCACCTTCAGAGTGGGAAAGCGCGCCACCAAGCCGCTGAGGTGCCGCTCGATGAAGGCCAGTTCCCGGTCGAACACGTCCACGGCCGGATCCGTCACCTCGCCATGGACCTGCAGGACCACGCCGAGCTCGGCCATCCGTTCGAGCACCGCATCGCAACGCCTGGGGTCCGTGACCCCCGCATCGGAATGGGTGGTGGCCCCTGCCGGGTAGAGCTTGAAGCCGCAGACGAAGCCCGATGCGGCCGCGCGATCCACCTCGGCAGGGGGTGTGTTGTCCGTCAGGTACAGCGTCATCAGCGGTTCGAAGCCGCAGCCCGGGGGCAGCGCGGCCAGGATACGCTCGCGATAGGCACGCGCCTGGTCGGTGGTGGTCACGGGTGGCTTGAGGTTGGGCATCACCACGGCCCGCCCAAAGCGTGCTGCAGTAAAGCCCAGCACCGAGCGCATGGCCTCGCCGTCGCGCAGGTGCAGGTGCCAGTCGTCCGGGCGCAGCAGGGTCAGGGCGTTCAAGGTTGCTCCGGCCCGAGTGGGGGTTGCTGGTCCAGCAGCAGCGACAGCATGAACCTGGCGCCGAAGCCCGTGATGTCGCTGCCCACGTGGGCGAGGCCTCCATGGCGGGTCGCGGCCGACAGGTCCACGTGCGTCCAGGGGATCCCCGCGCCGACGAAGCGCGACAGGAAACGGGTGGCATAGATGTGGTCGGCCTGGCCGTCGGCAAGGCACTGCACGACATCGGCGACCTTGCTGTGCAGTTCCTCGTCGTAATCCTCGTCCATGGGCAGCACCCAGACCCGCTCGCCACTGTCCTGCCCGGCCTTTTCGATGGCGACACGCCATGACGGGCGGTTGGTGAAGGCTCCGCTGTACCGGGTGCCCAGCGCCACCACGCAGGCGCCGGTGAGGGTGGCAAAGTCGACGATGGCTGCCGGCCGGGACTGGCTGGCCAGGGCCAGCGTGTCGGCCAGCACCATGCGGCCCTCCGCATCGGTGTGGATCACCTGGATGGTGGTGCCGTTGACCGCCGTGACCACGTCCTGCGGCTTGTAGGCCTTGGAACCGATGCGGTTTTCCGCCAGGGCCAGCCAGGCCTCGACGGGACGCGTGTGCTTCAGCCTTGCCAGGGCCATGAGCGTTGCCAGCGCGAGGGCGCTGCCAGCCATGTCGGTGTGCATGTCCACCATGCCCTTGTGGCTCTTCAGGTTGGTGCCGCCGGTGTCGAAGCACAGGCCCTTGCCCACCAGCGCGACGGGCGCGGCGCGGCTCTTGCGCCCCCGATAGCGGATGCGGGCAATGCCGGCATCGCGGTTGGCGCTGCCCTGGGTGACCGCCAGAAAGGCACCGGCTCCGGCCCTGCGGAGCGCGGCCTCGTCCATGAATTCGTACTCGAGGCCTTCTCGTTCGCACAGCGCCTGGATGATCGACCGGTAGCCGGCAGGATCCAGCCGATCCGGCGGCATTGTCGTCAGCCAGCGCACCAGGTTGGTCGCGTCACTGGTGGCGGCGATCCGCGAGCGATCCAGAGGGTGCTTGCAGATGGGTACCAGGGTGGCGGTTTTCGGGGCGGGTGCCTTGCCCGACTTGTAGCCCGGCAGGCTGAAGTCCC
>JAURMS010000155.1 GCA_030830595.1 Gammaproteobacteria bacterium
GCCGCCATGCTGGCGAGTTCAACGCCCGAACTGAGTACTGCGCTGTCAGGCATTCGATATACACCCATCGCCGTTGTCGGCCTCGGTTACCGGCACCTTGACCATCCGCTGGATGGCTTCGGGTTGCTGACCACGGAGAGGGCCAGACAGAAGGTGCTGGGCATCCTGTGGGAGTCGAGTATTTTTTCGGATCGGGTTCCAGACGGGTGTAAGTCCTTGCGCGTGATGATCGGAGGCCAGCGGAGCCCGGAGTTGGTTAATCAGGAACCTGAGGGTCTCGTGGCCACGGCGCTGGAGGGTGTGGCGTCGACCATGGGTATCCATGCGGCGCCCGATGTCACCCACACCTGCCGCTGGGATCTGGGGATTCCGCACTATGAAGTGGGGCACCTGGCTCGCGTCGCCGCCTGCGACCAGGCAATGCGTGCGCTGCCTGGCCTGCACCTGATCGGTAATGCCTACCGCGGCGTGGCCATGAACGACTGCGTGCGAGAGGGTAGGGAACTGGCGCAGCGTATCGCGAATGTCAGCAGATGATCTTCCGTGACCGGCGAGAAGCCGGCCGACTGCTGGCCGAGCATTTGCAGGGTCGGGTAGGTGAATCACCGCTGGTGCTGGGGCTCGCGCGCGGCGGGGTGCCGGTGGCCTTTGAGGTGGCCAAGGCTTTAAAAGCCCCACTCGATGTGCTGGTGGTCAGGAAGCTGGGCGCGCCCTTCCAGCCAGAGTTGGCGATGGGGGCCATCGCGGCTGGGGGAGTGGTGGTTCGCAATGAAGAAGTCCTCGGTATGCTGCCCGAGGCAGAAGCGGCTTTGCGTCAGGCAAGTCGGCGGGAACAGGTGGAGCTTCAGCGGCGTGAGCAGGCCTATCGTGGAGAACGGAGTCCGCTGGCCGTGCAGGGACGAGAGGTCGTGCTGGTAGACGACGGCGTCGCGACCGGTGCCAGCGTGGAGGCGGCCATCCTGGCGCTGCGGCAGCTCGGGGCCGCGCGGATCGTCCTGGCGGCGCCAGTCGGCGCGCCGGAATCGATGCACAGGCTGCGCGCGCTGGCGGACGACACAATATGTTTGTCGCAGCCGGCGCGTTTTGCGGCCGTGGGTCAGGCCTACGAGAGTTTTGGCCAGATCGGCGACGAAGAGGTTCGTGCCCTACTGGCCGAGGGGCAGTTCAGTGCTCCGGCGCACCACCCGCAACGCGAAGCTTGACTGCACTCGGGCCACGCCCGGCAGGCGGGTCAGGTGCTGGCTGTGCAGGCGCTCGAAGTCGGTGGCGTCCCGGCAGGCCACGCGCACCAGGTAGTCCGACGCGCCCGTCATCAGGTAGCACTCCATCACCTCGGGAACTTCCCGAACCGCTTCCTCGAAAGCCTGAAGGTCGTGCTGTTCCTGTCGCTGCAGGGTGATGTTCACGAACACGTCCGTGGGAAATCCGGTCTTGCTGGCGCTTAACAGTGCAACGTAGCCGCGGATCACGCCGGCGTTCTCCAGTGCCCGAACACGTCGCAGGGTGGCGGATTCCGAGAGCTTCAGCTGGGCCGCCAGTTCGACATTCGAGAGTCGGCCATCGTGCTGCAGCAGCTTCAGGATCTTGAGGTCGGTTTTATCCATACGCAATATAAATGCGTCATTAGCGTTTAAAAGGCAAGAAAATTTGGTTCTCGGGCTTACCTGGAAGCAAAACCCGCAGCAAATTCAATGGGTAGGGGCCTAGGCTGTTATGCAATAAGCAATACGTCTGGAGCGCTTAAATGAAGATCGGTTGCCCCACGGAAATCAAGATTCACGAGTATCGGGTCGGGCTGGTCCCTGCGGGCGTTCGCGAACTGGTGTCCGACGGGCACGAGGTGTTCATTCAGTCGGGCGCCGGGAACGGCATTGGTGTCAGCGACTCGGAATTCCTTGCCGCCGGGGCCAGCATCTTGCCGAATGCTGAACAGGTGTTCGAGCGCGCCGAGATGATCGTCAAGGTCAAGGAGCCGCAGGCTGTCGAATACGCGAGGTTGCGCTCTGATCAGGTGCTGTTCACCTACCTTCACCTGGCTGCAGATCGCGCGCAGGCAGAAGGGCTGATGCGTTCCGGCTGCACGGCGATCGCCTATGAGACCGTCACGGGCCCCGGTGGCTTGCCGCTGCTCACGCCCATGAGCGAGGTTGCGGGCCGGATGTCGATTCAGGTGGGGGCCGCTGCCCTGCAGAAGGCCCACGGAGGTCGAGGCGTGCTGCTTGGCGGGGTGCCGGGCGTTGCGCCGGCCAGCGTGGTCGTTCTGGGTGGCGGCGTGGCCGGGACTCATGCCGCCGAGATGGCGCTGGGCCTCGGGGCGCAGGTCACTGTCGTGGACCGCTCGCTCGATCGCCTGCGCGCGTTGAACGCCCAGTTCGGGGCCAGGTTGCAGACGGCCTTCTCCACCCGCGACGGCATCGAGCAGCTGGTCCTGGCGGCCGATCTGGTGGTGGGCTCCGTCCTGGTGACGGGTGCCGCGGCCCCGAAGCTGGTCTCTCGCGAGATGGTCAGCCGCATGCGCCAGGGCGCCGTGCTCGTGGACATTTCCATCGACCAGGGCGGCTGCTTCGAAACGAGCAGGCCCACCAACCATGCCGAGCCAACCTATGAACTGGATGGCGTTGTCCACTATTGCGTCACCAACATGCCGGGCGCCGTGCCGCGTACCTCCACCTTTGCGTTGACCAATGCCACCCTGCCTTACGTCCGGACGTTGGCGAACCTGGGTTGGCAGCGGGCCATCGAACAGGACTCAGGCCTGGCCAACGGTGTCAACGTGCTGGGTGGGAAAATTCGTCACGCAGCCGTTGCGGCCGCGCTGGGGCTGGATGGAGCAGCCTCGCACCAGGCAGCCTGAGAGAGCCCCGTTCTAGAACCCTGCGTCGGGAATCTCCAGCGCCGCGACGTCAAGCGAGCGGATCGCTGCCAGTCGGCCCGACAGGGGCGCTAATTCGCTGGCGTGGAAGTGCCGCGCAGCGGACAGCTTGCCCTGGTAAAACGCCCTCTCGGCGGCCTTGCCCTCGGCGAGCCCCTTCACCGCGGCCCGGGCCTGCTCCAGCCAGCGCCAGCCCACTACGAGGTGACCGACCGCGTCAAGGAAGGGGGTCGCGTTGAGCATCCCCTTCTCCAGCGCTCCCGCTCCCATCGTGCGTACCAGCACCTTGGCCGTTTCCGAGACATCCAACAGCGTCGTTTCCAGCTGCGCCGCCAGGGGCTCGAGGAGGGCGTGACCTGCACAGCCCGAGATGCTCTCTTGAATCAAGGAGGCCACCCTGCGCAGGGTGACACCGCCGTCGAGCGCAATCTTGCGTCCCAGCAGGTCCTGGGCCTGGATGCCCCAGGTCCCCTCGTGAATGTGATTGAGCCGGTTATCGCGATAGAGCCTCTCCACCGGGTAGTCGCGCGTGTAGCCATAACCGCCCAGTACCTGGATGGCCAGCTTGTTGGCCTCCAGGCAAAACTCCGAGGGCCAGGATTTTGCGATCGGAGTCAGAAACTCGAGTAGATGGGTGAGCGACTCGCGCCCTTCCTCGGTCGTGCAGTTGGCTCTCTCGTCCACCAGTCGAGCGCAATAGAGGACCAGCGACAGGCCGCCCTCGACATAGGCTTTTTGCGTGAGCAACATGCGGCGCACGTCCGGGTGCTGGAGAATGGGCACCGGCGGCGTCGCCGGATCGCGCTGGGACAGCGGCCGCCCCTGGCGGCGTTCCGTGGCGTAGGCCAGTGCGTGACGATAGCCTGCGTAGCCGAGAGCAACCGCACAGACGCCGACGCCGATGCGCGCCTCATTCATCATCTTGAACATGTAAGCCAATCCACGGCCTTCCTCGCCAATCCGCCAGGCCTCACACTCGTCCTGCTCGCCGAAGGCCAGCACCGTGTTCACCGTGCCCCGCCAGCCCATCTTGTGGTTGACGCCGATGCAGCGCACGTCGTTGTGCTCGCCCAGGCTGCCATCCTGCAACACGCGGGTTCTCGGCACGATGAACAGGGAAATACCCTTGATGCCCGGCGGTGCCCCCGGGGTCCTGGCCAACACCAGGTGGACGATATTGCCAGCGAGGTCGTGTTCACCTCCCGAGATCCACATCTTGCTGCCCCGCAGACGGTAACTGCCGTCTGGTCGGGGCACAGCCTCGCAGCGTAGGTCAGACAGCGACGAGCCAGCCTGTGGTTCCGACAGGCACATGGTGCCGAAAAATTCTCCGCTGGCCATGCGCCGACCGAAGAGTTGTTTCTGTTGCTCGCTGCCAAAACTCAGCACCAGGTTGGCGGCGCCGGCGGTCAACATGGCGTAGGCGTGGTAGCCCACATTGGCGCTGGCGAAGATGGCGCTGCAGGCCTGTCCCAGCAGGCGTGGCAGCTGTAACCCGCCGTCAGCCTCGTCGAAGCTGACCGCAAAGAATCCAGCATCCCTCAAGATATCCAACGAGCGAGCGGCCACCTCAGGCATGAGAACTCGACCGTCATCAAAGGCTGGCTCTTCACGATCGCCCAAGGCTGCGTAGGGCAGGAAATGCTGCTCGGCCAAGGCAAAGGCGCTGTCGAGCATGGCGGCGTAATCGCCAGGCTCCTGGCCGTGGAACCTGGGCAGGCAGGTCATCGCGGCCAGACCCAGCACCTCCTGCAACTGGAAATCGAGGTCGCGGCGATCGATCAGCATCCA
>JAURMS010000156.1 GCA_030830595.1 Gammaproteobacteria bacterium
CGATACATCACCCTTACGGACAGGGGGTTGGTCGCCGCCAAATTTAACTGTTAAGGAACACGCTAATGCCTGAACTACATCTGAAATACGGCGGGTCCACGATGGCCCGCACCGTCAACTGCCACGCCTGGACACGGCTGTCAGAGCGCATCCAGAAGCCCGCCGTCAACGGCGCGGCCAACCGTGGCAGCTTCCTGCACGATATAGCGGAGACGTGCATCCTGGCGCAGAACATCCCGGCGAGTGACTTCGTCGGGCACTACTCGGAGAAGTGGGACTACCTCATCAGTGAGGAGGACGCGGCGGAGGTCGAGACGGCGCTGAACGCCGCGTCCAAGCTGTTCAACGAGTACGGCATCAAGGACTACATCACCGAGGAATTCGTCAAGATCAACGACCTGATCGGTGGCAGCGCCGACGTGATCGCCTGGGGTGACACCCACGCTATCATCCTGGACTGGAAGTTCGGCTTCAACGAGGTATCGCCCATCCAGAGCTGGCAGGGCGCCACCTACGCCCTCTCCGCGCTCTACAGCGACACCATCGGCGACAAGCTGGAGGGCAAGAAGATACTGTTCGCCATCATCCAGCCGAAAGTCTCCGACACCGCCCAGGTCTACGAGTTCACGGACCGGGAGCTGGATGAGATGGAGGACCAGATACTGACCTCGGTACAGATACACGAGGAGGGCGGCGGTGAGGCCACCCCCGGCGAGTGGTGCCAGTTCTGCCCCGCCGGCCCGGTCTGCCCGTCCAAGATCATGCAGGCCCAGGCCGCCGTCAGGCTGCCCAAGGATGTCAGCATGGACCTGGAGACGGCCCTGGCCCTGGCGGAGCAGCTGGAGCCGTGGGTGCGCGAGGTGAGGAAGTTCGCCCACGAGATGCTGGAGCAGGGTGCCGAGATCCCCGGCTGGAAGCTGGTGGCAAGGAAAAGCGCGGGACGCACCTGGGTGGATGAGAAACAGGCCCTCGCCCGGCTCAAGGCCATGCGCAAGGTCAAGCTGGAGGACTACTGCGACATCAAGCTGAAGTCCGCCCCGCAAATAGAGAAGCTGTGCAAGACAAAAAAGATTGACTTCCAGAAAGAATTCAGCGATCTTGTGGAAACGAAATCTAGCGGAACAACGCTGGCACCGGCAGACGACAAACGTCCGGCGGTATCAGCACTGTTGACCCAGGGCGAGGTCACGGCAGCACTGTCGAAGATCGCCTAAACTCTGAAACTTAACGGTAAAAAAGGAATCAATATCATGTCAAATTCAAATCTTCCCGCATCAGTCGCCGGCCTCGCAACAGGTCTGGCAGCATCCGCACAAACCGCCGCCGCTGGTGAAGGCCAGCAGTTCATGAAGTTCACCAAGTTCGGTGAGTTCGTGTTCGGTGCTGACAACATCGAGGTGGAGCCTGGCAGCGAGTGGGCCATCAACCCGCAGGGATTCGGCCACGGCTGGATCGCGTGGGGTGACGCCGCGCACGGCACCGAGGGCGAGATGCTCGGTGAGGTGATGGCGAGCGCCTCAGGCCCGATGCCGGCCCAGCCCGGCCCGGTCGAGGGTGCCTGGTCAGAGCAGCGGGCTATCCAGCTAGCCTGCGTCAGTGGTGAGGACGCCGGCATCCAGGCGCTCTTCAAGACCAACAGCCTGGGTGGCAAGAAGATGTACGCCAGGGTGGTGATGGAGATCGTCAAGCGTATCAACGCAGGGCAGCTCGACATCGTCCCGGTGGTACACCTGACCGCCGACAGCTACCAGCACACCAAGTACGGGAAGATCTTCACCCCCGACTACAAGCTGGTGCGCTGGACCACGATGGACGACGCCGTCACAGCGCCGGCTGTCGAGGAGGAAGAAGAGGCTCCCGAGCCTGCTACCCCTACCCGCCGCCGCCGCGCAGCAGCATAATAATAACGACTCCACTTGCCCCCGAAAGGGGGCTTTCTTTCTGAGGACAAGACAATGGCTAACAGTAGCTATGCGGATAGGCACGCCCCGGATTTGACCACCAAGCCCTGCCCCAAGTGCGGCAACCCGGCGGAAGAATGCATCTGGGTGGAAGAAAATGTCAGACAAGGTTGGTACTGCCCCCAGTGCGGGGAATTCGACAAGGCCATTGGCCGGGAGCGGGTATGCGAGTCCTGATTGCATGTGAGGAGTCTGGCGTCGTTCGCCGGGCGTTCGAGGCCAGCGGGCACAAGGCCTGGTCAAACGACCTGATCCCCTGCAGCGACGGCAGCCGCTGGCATCTGCAGATGGACTGCCTGCAGGCGATAGACCTGTTCGAGTGGGATCTGATTATCATGCACCCGCCCTGCACCCACCTGGCCGTCTCCGGCAACCGCTGGTACGGCAGGGGGACTCCCGGGGAGCAGCAGCGGGCCGAGGCCCTGCGCTGGACGAGCAACCTGTGGGAGAAGGCGAAGTCCGTCTGTAGCAGGGTGGCGATGGAGAATCCGGTGGGCGTCCTGCCCCACGCCATCGGCCCGGCAACCCAGTACATCCAGCCGTGGGAGTTCGGCCACCCGGAAACCAAGAAGACCGGGCTGTGGCTGCACGGACTGCCGGCCCTGGTGCCCACCGACGTGATGCCCCCACCCCACGCCAACCGTGTGTGGAGGA
>JAURMS010000157.1 GCA_030830595.1 Gammaproteobacteria bacterium
GCACCGAGAACATCGGCGCACGCCGCCTGCACACGGTCATGGAGCGCCTGCTGGAGCAGGCCTCCTTCGAGGCCGCCGACCGGGGCGGCAGCCGCATCGAGGTGGACGCCGCCTTCGTCGATGCCCAACTCGGCGCGCTGGTCCAGGACGAGGACCTCAGCAGGTACATCCTGTGACCGATCCCGGTTCGGCGCCGGTGCCCGAGGAGATCCGCCTGAAGCGCCGGTCCCGGGTGCTGGAGGTGCGCTTTCCCGCCGGCGAGGTCTATCAGCTCGGCTTCGAATACCTGAGGGTTTACACCCCGTCTGCAGAACGACGGGGTCATGGCGGTGGGGAAGGTCGCCTGGAGCTCGGCAAGGAGCAGGTCGGTATCACCGAGGTCGTACCGGTCGGCCACTATGCCGTCTGCCTCAAGTTCGACGATGGCCATGACAGTGGGCTCTACAGCTGGAAGTACCTGCGTGAGCTGGGTCGGGATTTCGAGGCGCGCTGGTCCCGCTACCTGGAGCGCTGCGCGGAACTCAGCTACGAACGCAAGCCGCCGGAGCCCCCGACCCGGTAGAATCGCCGGCATGTCCAAGGTCGACTTCGGATTCGAGGAAATACCCGCCAGGGAGAAGGCCGGTCGCGTGCGCGCGGTGTTCGACTCCGTGGCCTCCCGCTACGACCTCATGAACGACCTGATGTCCGGGGGCCTGCACCGCATCTGGAAACAGTTCACCCTGACCCAGACCGGCCTTCGGCCGGGCCAGCGCGCGCTGGACGTGGCCGGCGGTACCGGGGACCTGGCTGCCGGGATGGCCCGTCAGGTCGGCCGTTCCGGCCTGGTGGTCCTGTCCGACATCAACTGGGAAATGCTGTCGCGTGGCCGTGACCGGCTACTGGACGAGGGCCTGGTGGGCGAAGTGGCCTGCGTGCAGGGCAACGCCGAGTGCCTGCCCTTCCCGGATGCCAGCTTCGACTGCGTGACCATCGGCTTCGGGCTGCGCAACGTCACCGACAAGCCGGCCGCCCTGCGCTCGATGCGCCGCGTACTGAAGCCGGGCGGGCAACTGCTGGTGCTTGAGTTCTCCCGGCCCGCGGAGGCACTGCGGCCCCTTTATGACCTGTACTCGTTTCGCGTCCTGCCGACGCTGGGTGCCTGGGTGGCCAGCGACGCCGACAGCTATCGCTACCTGGCCGAGTCGATCCGCCGCTTTCCCGACCAGCCGACGCTGGCCGGCATGATCCGCGAGGCGGGCTTCGACGAGTGCCGCTGGCACAACCTGACCGGCGGCGTCGTTGCCCTGCACCGTGCCCATGTCTGGTGACGCCGGACCGCTCAGCTCGCTGCTGCAGCGTAACCTGGAGGGCTCCGCCCGGGGCCGCGAGCTGCTGGCCAGCCTCGAGGGACGCGTACTCGAACTGCGCCTCGCCGGCACCACGCTGGCCGCGCGGATGCGGATCAGCGAGGGCAGGCTGCAACTGCAGGCAGGGTCGGAAGAAACAGCCGACGCCACGCTGACCGCGACGCCGCTGACCCTGGCCCGGCTGGCCCAGGGAGGCGGTTCCGCCGCGCTGCGTCCCGGCGACCTGGTGGTCAGCGGCGATGCCCACGTCGCGCAAGGCTTCCAGCGCCTGCTCGAGGCGGCGCGACCGGATTGGGAGGAAGAACTCGCGCGCTACGTCGGCGACCTGCCAGCCCATCACCTCGCTCGCGCCGCCCGCGGCGGAGTCGGTTTTGCCGCACGCGTGGGGGAAACGCTGGCCCGCAACGTCGCCGAATACCTGACCGAGGAAAGCCGCGACCTGGCTGCACCCACCGAGATCGAGGAGTGGATCGCCGAGGTCGACCGGCTTCGGGACGACGTGGACCGACTCGAGGCGCGCCTGCTTCGAGTGGAGAGGGTACAGCGAGCATGACGCGACTGGCTGTAGCTGTCCGCCTCCTCACCATCCAGCGTGCGCTGGTGCGCCACGGCCTGGATGAGTTCGTGCGGGCCACCCATCTCTATCGACCGCTGCGCCTGCTGCAGCTTCTGTCGCCCTGGACCTGGTTCGCCCGCCGCCGCGGCGGCAGTCGCGGCCAGCGCCTGCGCGAGGCCCTCGAAGAACTGGGGCCCATCTTCATCAAGTTCGGGCAGGCGCTCTCGACCCGGCGCGACCTGCTGCCGCGCGACATCGCCGACGAGCTGGCCCGCCTGCAGGACAGCGTGCCGCCCTTCCCGGGCGAGGAGGCTCGCGCAAGGATCGAATCCGCGCTGGGACAGCCGGTCGGATCACTGTTCGCAAGCTTCGAGACCGAGGCCCTGGCGGCCGCCTCCATCGCCCAGGTGCATGCCGCCACCCTGGCGGACGGCCGCGAGGTGGTGGTCAAGGTACTGCGGCCGGGCATGCGCGAGGTCATTCGTCGGGACCTGGACGTGTTGCACCAGCTGGCGAGACTCGCCCATCGGTATTGGCAGCCGGCGACCCGGCTGCGCCCGTCCGAGGTGGTGACCGAGTACGAGAAAACCATCCTCGACGAGCTGGACCTCATGCGCGAGGCGGCCAACGCGGCCCAGCTGCGTCGCAACTTCGAGGGCAGCGACCTGCTGCACGTGCCCGAGGTGTACTGGGACCTGTGCCGACGCGACGTGATGGTCATGGAACGTATCCGCGGCGTGCCCATCTCCTAGGTCAGTCGCCTGCGAGAGGCCGGGACCGACATTCGCAAGCTGTCCGAGAACGGGGTGACCATCTTCTTCACCCAGGTCTTCCGCCATAACTTCTTCCATGCCGACATGCACCCGGGCAACGTGTTCGTCGACATCACGGACCCCGCCAATCCACGTTATGCCGCCGTGGACTTCGGCATCATCGGCGAGCTGGAGCCTCGCGACCAGTACTACCTGGCCGCCAATTTCCTGGCCTTCTTCGATCGTGACTGGCAGCGCATCGCCGAACTGCACCTGGAGAGCGGCTGGATTCCATCGAGCGCACGCCTGTCGGAGTTGACCGCCGCCGTGCGAACCGTGTGCGAGCCGATCTTCAACAAGCCGCTGGGCGAAATCTCCTTTGCGATGGTGCTGCTGCGCCTGTTCGAAGTGGCGCGGCGCTTCGAGATGCCGGTGCAGCCGCAGCTGATCCTGTTGCAGAAGACGCTCCTCAACATCGAGGGACTTGGACGCGAGCTCTATCCGGAACTCGACCTGATGAAGACGGCCAGGCCGGTCCTGCGGGAGTGGATGGATGAGCGGGTCGGCCCGCGTGGCCTCCTTCGCAGCCTGCGCCGCCACTGGCCCGACCTGGCGGAGTCATTGAAGATGCTGCCGGTGGTCGCCCAGCGCGCGGGGCGGCGTGCCTATGAGGAAGAATGGGAGTTGCCCATCCGGGAACGCGGGGCGGCGGAGCAGCGGACGCAGCTCGAAACCCTGACCCGGCGCCGCGACACGCTATGGGTGGCCGGCACCCTGTTCCTTGGAGGCGTGCTGTGGCTAGGCCTCGAGGCGGATCCCCACTGGGCTGGCTGGGTGCTCGCGGTGAGTGGGTTGGCGACCATGGCTGCCCGACTCCTTCGTTCGCGGGACTGAGCGCCGCCCGATGACCAGGCACTGGCTCCCGACGGGCCTGGCTATCCTGTTGATGGCAGGCTGCCTGCCTGCCCACAGTGAGTCCATCCCTGCCGAACTGATCGACGCGCGACTCGAGTTGATGCGCGAGGTGGCAGCGGCCAAGTGGATTGCCGGCGTGCCAATCGCAGATCCAGCCCGGGAAGCTGCGCTCCTGGCTGAGCTGGCCGACTCGGCGCTCCGCTACGGCCTTGAACCCGAGGGCGTGGTGCGGCTGTTCGAGGCCCAGATCCATGCCGCACGGGTCATCCAGTCCTACTGGTTCGCAAGCTGGGAGTCGGGTCGCGAGCCACCGCCGGCCACGGCAAGCTCGCTGGGGCTCGACCTCAGGCCACGCATCACCACGCTCGGCGAGCAGATCCTCGTCGCCCTGGCCGCCCAACCCGCCACGACGGATCCCCGAGTGTTCGACCAGGTCGTGGAGGTAGAGGGACTGCCCGCCGCCGAGCGGGTTGCGATCCTTGAGGCCCTGTCGGCACTGCGCCGCTATCCGAATCGCCTCGCGCAAGTGGTGGAGAGCGGTCGCCTGAGGATCGGGATGACTGCCGACTATGCGCCCTTCTCGGCCGCAGGAACGGACGACGCACCAGTCGGGCTCGACGTCGACCTCGCCGCCGACCTGGCAGCCGCCCTGGGCGTGCGCCTGGAGATCGTCAGGACCAGCTGGCCCAGCCTGATGGAAGACCTGCTCGCTGGTCGCTACGACATTGGCATGAGCGGCATCTCACTGACGGAAGACCGTGCGCAGAGAGCGGCTTTCACCCGCCCCTACCATGCCGATGGCAAGACGCCCGTCGCGCGTTGTGCCGACCTCGCGCGCTTCGCCAGCCTGGAGGCCATCGACCAGCCCGGCGTACGGGTGATATTCAATCCGGGCGGCACCAACGAGCGCTTCGTCAGGGAGCGCCTGACGCAGGCAACCCGCATGCTGCATCCAGACAACCGCAGCATCTTCGAGGAGCTCGTCGCTGGCCGGGCAGATGTGATGTTCACCGACCGCATCGAAGTCGAACTGCAGACCGAGCGTCATCCTGAACTCTGCGCGGCCATGGAGACCAACCTGACCTATCAGGAGAAGGCATACCTGCTGCCGCGCGATGCAGCCTGGCAGGGCTGCGTGGATACCTGGCTGGCGGCACGCCTTGCCGACACTTCCGTCGATGCCGCCTTTCGACGCCATGGTGTCATCCGCCGCCCGCCGCGCGGCGAGGTTCAAGTCCTCACGCCCTCCTCGGCGGGTTCGCTGCCGCACTGCCAGCACTCACCAAACTGAGGCTCGATGCGCTCGCCGCAGCGCGGACAGTTCCAGGGCTCACCGTCGGCACCCACTCCGGCACGGAAGGACTCCACCACCTCGAGCGCTCGTGCCTGATCGAGGTTCGCTACCCAGACCTGCGGCCACGCCTCCAGGAAGGGCAGCTCGCCAACGATGCCAGACAGGCCGGAGTTGCGCAGTTCCGCGCGGATGCCCTCCGCCTGCAACAGGTTGACCACGTGGGTCGCCTCGATCATCGACTCAGCGGAGAACACCTTCTTCATCGGCCCGTCATCCTCACAGCAGTCGTTCAACGCCCGGCCACAGGCTGAGCAGTCGCACCAGCAGCCGCTGTCCGGCGGTGGCATCCGGTTCGTGCCAGACGCGACGCGGTCGGCCAGCCCTCTCCCCGTTCCAGGCCAGGCGTTCGCGCAGGGCGCCGGGTTCCAGTGAGACCCTCCAGGCACGATCAGGCTCCAGGTCCCGCTCGATGAGGAGCGCCGCCGAGCGGGACAGGTCCTCGTCATGAATGATGATCGCCAGCTCGGAATTGAGCCTTGCCGAACGGGGATCCAGGTTGAAGCTGCCCACCCAGGTGATCCGTCGGTCGAACACGGCGACCTTGGCGTGCAGCGAGGCGGCACTGGGACCGCCCGTCAGCCTCAGGTCCATGCTCTCGCGGGTCGCAGTGCGCTGGTACTCGAACAGCCCGATACGGGCCCGCAGCAGGCGCCGCCGATAGCGGGCATAGCCGACGTGCACGGCGGTCACGTCGTTGGCTGCCAGCGAGTTGGTCAGGATCCGTGTATGAACCCCCTCCTTCACCTGGCGTTCGATGAATTCGGCGCCCTCCACGCCCGGGACGAAATAGGCCGATTCGATCAGCGCCTCGCTGCTTGCCTCATCCCACAACTCGGCGAGCCGCTTGAGCACCGGCGATGGCGCGTCCGGATCGGTGAGCTTGGAGGGTGGATCGACCACGAACTCGGCGCGCGCCCAGGTCATCGCACGGTCCGGATCCTCCAGCATGCTGAGCAGCGTGGCCCGAGCGCGATCATGCCGCTCCTCGAGGCCCTGCAGCGCCTGCAGGCGATGCCGCAAGTGCCGCATGCCCCCGGCCATCTCCTCCTCGGACATCCGCTGCGCGGACAGGGCCTCGGCGGGCACCGCCAGGGGATGATTCCAGTAGTCGTCGAAGCTGCGGCCGGCGGCGCTGATCAGCGAACCGGCCACGAACACGTCGAAATCGGCAAAGTTCTCCCGCTCGTCGGCATCGAAGTAGTTGCTGCCGATGTTGCGTCCGCCGAAGATCCCGCAGCAGCCGTCGACGGCGAAGATCTTGTTGTGCATGCGGCGCTGCAGGCGGTCGAAGTGCAGCGCCAGCTCGAGCGGCCTGAGCCACGGGCTGCGCCAGCGATAGGTGTTGAAGACGCGGACTTCGACCAGTGGATGGGCGTCGAGCAGCCGCAGGGCCAGGTCCGGCCCGCGCAGGTTGTTGTCATCCAGCAGGACGCGGATGCGCACGCCCCGGTCCGCCGCCTCCAGCAGGTGCACGGTCAGGAGCGTCCCGGCCAGGTCCTCCTCGTAGATGTAGTACTGGACGTCGATGGTCTCGCTGGCAAGGTCGGCCAGCGCCGCACGGGCCAGCAGGGCCACCGGACCGTGCTTGAGCATGGCCACTGCGGACAGGCCCGGATGGGCCTCGAGATAGGGCGCCAGCTCGGCGGCGAGGCCCATCAGCCGGCGCGCAGCGCCCCGAGGAAGGCCGCTGGATCCTCACCCCGATCCAGCACCTCGACCAGTGCGGAACCCACCACCACGCCATCCACGTGTCCGGCCATGCGGGCGACCTGTTCGGGGCTGCGGATGCCGAAACCCGCACAGACCGGCGCCGATGAGACGGCGCGGACCCGGTCCATGTACTGCAGCACGTCCTCGGGTACCGCCACGCTCTTGCCGGTGGTGCCCGTCATGGTGACGGCGTAGACGAAGCCCCTCGCCCCTGCGCAGACGCGCGCCAGGCGCTCGGGCGGCGTGACCGGGGTGACCATCTGGATCAGCGCGAGCCCTTCCCGGTCCAGCGCCTCGCGCAGTTCCGCTGCCTCTTCAAAGGGCAGGTCGGGAACGATGAAACCGGCCACGCCCGCCGCCGCGGCACGGCCGGGCAGGCGCTCGAGGCCATAGGCCAGCAGCGGATTGAGGTAGCTCATCAACAGCAGGGGTGCAGCAGGACGGCTCGGCAGGCCGGCGAGGGTCTCCAGGATCCAGTGCAGTGAAACGCCCTGCTTGAGCGCCACCTGGCTGGAGCGCTGGATGGTCATGCCGTCGGCCATGGGGTCGGAAAAAGGCACGCCGATCTCGACGACGTCGGCCGCCTCGGCAATGGCAGCCAACGACCCGGCGAAGGACTCAGGGGTGGGAAAACCAGCGGTCAGGAACGCCACCAGCGCCGGACGACCCTCGGCCGCCGCCTGCCGGATGGCCTCGCTGATGGATTCGTGCGCCTGCATCACAGCTTCCCCTTGAGCAGCGTCTTCTGCAACGTGGGCATGTCCTTGTCCCCGCGGCCGGACAGGCCGATCAGGATGCGTCCGCCAGGATTTGCCCTGGCCCAGCGGCGCGCCCCGGCAAAGGCGTGCGCGGTCTCGATCGCCGGCAGGATGCCCTCCGCGTGACAGCACTCGGCCAAGGCATCGAGGGCCTCCTCGTCGGTCGCCTGCTCATAGCGCACCCGCCCGGTCGCCATCAGCAGGGCATGCTCGGGACCGACACCGGAGTAATCGAGGCCTGCGGAAACCGAATGGGTTTCCTGCACCTGGCCGTTGTCGTCCTGCAGGATCATCGTATAGCACCCCTGCAGCACGCCCGGCCGGCCGTAGGTCAGGGTAGCGGAATTGTCGCCGAGGCCCGGGCCCCTCCCGCCGGCCTCGATGCCGATCAGGGCAACCGAGCGGTCGGCCACGAAGGGGTGGAACAACCCGATCGCGTTGGAGCCTCCGCCGACGCAGGCGATGACGGCATCAGGCAGGGCGCCGGCCCGCTCGAGCATCTGCTGCCGGCTTTCCCGACCGATCACCGACTGCAGTTCGCGCACCAGCCAGGGATAGGGATGCGGCCCCACCGCAGAGCCCAGCAGGTAGTAGGTGCCCTCCGGATCGGACACCCAGTCGCGCAGGGCCTCGTCGATGGCTGCCCGCAGGGTCTGGTCCCCGCTGGTGACGGCGACCACTTCCGCACCGAGCAGCTTCATGCGCCCGACATTAGGCGCCTGGCGCTCGGTGTCGATGGCGCCCATGTACACCACGCAGGGCATGCCGAGGCGAGCGCAGGCCGCCGCGCTGGCCACGCCATGCTGGCCCGCACCGGTTTCGGCGACGATGCGCCGCGCACCCAGGCGACGGGCGAGCAGCGCCTGGCCCACCGCATTGTTGATCTTGTGGGCACCGGTGTGGGCGAGGTCCTCGCGTTTCAGCCAGACCTCGGCACCCCAGCGCTGCGAGAGTCGGGTGGCGCGCGTCAGCGCGGTCGGGCGGCCTGCCCAGGATTCCAGTTCGGCACTGAATTCGGCCTGGAAGTCGGGGGCATGCAGGTGCTCACGCACACCGGCCTCGAGACGCTCCAGGGCCGGCACCAGGGTCTCGGGCACGTAACGCCCGCCAAAAGGCCCGAAGCGGCCTCGCTCGTCCGGCAATTCACCGCGCAGCTCGAGGTCGAGCAAGCGCCCGGCCTCTTCCGCACCTAACACACCCGCCATGTCATCGATCTCCTGCCGCGGCCCTGGCCGCCCGTATGAACGCCCGAATCCTGTCCGGGTCCTTGTGCCCGCGTGAAACCTCCACGCCGCTCGAGACATCGACCGCCCAGGGTCGGACCTGCCGGATCGCCTCCCCCACATTATCCGGATCCAGGCCGCCGCCGAGGATCAATTCGCAGCGACCCGCCAGCGCCGCCGCCGCCGACCAGTCCGCGCGCTCGCCGGTCCCGCTCCGCGCCCCCTCGAAAAGCAACCGGGGCGGCAGGCTGGCTGGCAGCACGGCACCGCTACGAAACACCGGCCAGGTAGCGATGCCCGGTGGAAGGTCCAGGGCCGCGAGCGCCTCGGCGTCACCTTGCAGCACATCGGGAGAGAAAGCCTGCAGGATCTCGGCCAGGTCCGCGGGACCCGGATCGAGGGTAACCGCTACGCTCAGCACGCCGGCGGGCAGGCGGCCGGCCAACTGCGCCGCCTCCGCCGGCGGCAGGTAGCGCGGCGAGGCCGGATGGAACACGAAGCCGATGGCATCTGCACCGGCCTCGACTGCAGCCTCCAGCGGCCGGGCAGACGTGAAGCCGCAAATCTTGATTCGCAGGCTCATGCGCGGGCCAGGCGGCCTGCCTCCAGCATCCGTGTGAGCAGGCCTGCCGGGTCGGAAGAGCGCATCAACGCGCCGCCGACCAGCGCCAGGTCATAGCCAGCGCGGGCCATGTCAGCAGCATCGTCAGGGGTCTCGAGCCCGCTCTCGGCCACTCTCGGCCACCGGGATGGCAGCCGTCCTGCCAGTCCACTCAGGCGCTCGGGCACGACCTCAAGCGTTTGCAGGTCCCGGCTGTTCACGCCAATGAATAACTGGTTCGAGTCGGCGTCCACCGCGCCTGCAGCCGCAGCCGCCCGCTCGACCTCCTCCTCATCAAAGGTCTCGAGCAGGATGAACAGGCCCAGCGAGCGGGCGCAGTCCAGCATCTCCGTCAGCTGCGGATCGGTCAGCATCCTGACGATCAGCAGCGCGCCGCCGGCGCCGGCGCAGCGCGCCTCGTACAGCTGATAGGGATCGACCAGGAAATCCTTACGCATCACCGGCACGCCGAGCGGTGCGAGGCGGGCGGCCGCCTGCTGCAGGTGCTCGAGACTGCCACCGAAGCGGTCCGGCTCGGTCAGCACCGACACGGCGCAGGCACCCGAGCGCGCATAGACCTCCACCCTCGCTCCCCGGTCAGTGCCGGCCTCGGCCAGTTGACCCAAAGCCGGGGAACGCAACTTGAGCTCGGCGATCAGGTCGAAACGACCGCCTCGGGCCGGAGGCAGCGTGGGCGGCAGGGCCGCGCAGCGCTCGACCAGCGTCCGCTGCGGCAGGGCGGAACGGGCAGCCTGCAGGCGCTGCCGGCTGGACTCAGCCATGTCATCCAGGAAGCCCATCGCGAGGCTGTCAGCCGCGGACCGACGCACCGAAGGCGATCAGCGCATCCAGCGTCCGCGCCGCGCGACCGTCGTCGATGGCCGCAGCGGCTGCGAGAGCTGCCTCGGACGGGTCAGCGACCCGGCCGGTCGCCTCGAGCAGCAGCGCCGCACCCATCAGGAGCGCATCGCGATGCGCGCCCGTTTCCTCACCGCGCAGCACCGCCGCAAGGGCCGCCGCGTTATGCGCCGCATCCCCTCCACGCAAATCTGCCTCGGTGCAGGCCGGCAGCCCATAGTCCCCTGCACTGCGCCTGGACTCGGTCACGCTGCCTGGCGTGACCGTCAACAAAGTGAAGGGCACCACCGGCGTCGGCTCGTCCCAGCCATTGTCACCGTGCAGCACCAGGACCCGCTCAATCTCCATCCCTGCAAGCGTCTCGGCCATGAGCCTCGCTATGGACATGCTCCACGCGCCGACCACACCAAAGCGGGTGCCAGCCGGATTGGTCAGGGGGCCCAGCAGGTTGAAGATGGTGCGTACGCCCATCGCGGCACGGATCGGCGCGATGGCCTTCATTGCCGGGTGGTAGTGCGGGGCAAACAGGAAGGTAAAGCCGGTGGCCTCGAGGCAGCGACCCGCCTGCTGCTCATCCAGCGGCATGGGCAGGCCCAGGCGCTCGAGCACGTCGGCACTGCCAGAATTGGAAGACACCGAACGGTTGCCATGCTTGGCGATGGGCACCCCTGCCGCAGCCGCCAGGAGGGCAGCCCCGGTGGACAGGTTGTAGCTGTGCGAGGCGTCACCCCCGGTGCCGACCAGGTCCGCCACCGGCAGGCCTGGGGGCAATGCGGGCTGGCGGGCCAAAGACCGCATGCCGCGGGCGAAGCCGCGCACCTCGGCGGGCGTGGGGCCCTTGGCCCGCAGCGCAGCCAGCAGGGCACCGGCCATGGCTGGATTCATCCCGGCATCCGTGAAGGCCAGCATGAGTTCACAGGCCTGGTCCTCGGAGAGGCTGTTGCCTTCGACCAGGCCATCCAGGACGTCCTTCAGGGCAGCCGTCATCGGGCACCTCCATCGATAAAGTTGGCCAGCAAGGCCGGTCCTTCCACGGTCAGGATGCTCTCTGGGTGGAACTGTACGCCTTCGACCTGCAGCGCACGATGACGCACCCCCATCACCTCGCCCTCTTCGGTCCAGGCGCTGACCTCCAGGCAGGGCGGCAGTGCGTCGCGCCGGGCGATCAGTGAGTGATAACGGCCCACCTCTACTGGATTTGACAGGCCACGGAACAAGCCCCGGCCGTCGTGGTGAACACCCGAGGTCTTGCCATGCATCATGCGCTCCGCGCGGACCACCTGCCCACCGAAAGCCTCGACGATGGACTGGTGTCCGAGGCAGACGCCGAGCACGGGCACGCGACCGGCGAAGGCGCTGATCATCTGCATCGAGACCCCCGCCTCTCGGGGAGAACCCGGACCCGGCGAGATGCACAGGTGGGTCGCGGGCAAGCCCAGGGCCGCCTCGACGGTAATTTCATCGTTCCTGCGCACGTCCACGTCGGCACCCAGGACCAGGAACGCCTGCACCAGGTTGTAGGTGAAGGAGTCATAGTTGTCGATCAGCAGCAGACGGGGCTTCATAGTCCCTCCTCCGTCATCTGCAGCGCCCGCGCCAGGACCGCACTCTTGGCCAGCACCTCCTCGTACTCGGCCTCGGGCCGGCTGTCGGCCACGACGCCGGCACCAGCCTGATACACATAGCGATTGCCGGCAAACACCAGGGTGCGGATGGCAATGGCGTGGTTCATGTCCCCGCCGTGGCCGAAATAACCGACGGTGCCACCGTAGAATCCACGCCTGACTGGCTCCAGCGAATCGATGATCTCCATGGCGCGGACCTTGGGCGCCCCGACCAGCGTGCCAGCCGGGAATGCGGCGGCAAACAGGTCAAACATGTCCCGCTCGGCAGCCAGCTCGCCCTCGACGCCGCTGACGATGTGCATCACGTGACTGTAGCGCTCAATGACCCGATAGGGGTCGACGTGCACCGACCCGGCACGTGCGACCCGGCCCAGATCGTTGCGGGCCAAGTCGACCAGCATGACGTGCTCGGCGTTCTCCTTCGGGTCGGCCAGCAGTTCCCGCTCACGGGCCAGGTCGGTAGCGAGGTCCGCCGCCCGCGGACGTGTGCCAGCTATCGGCCTCAGCTGGGCCCTTCCGTCCTTGAGCTTGACCAGCGCCTCGGGCGAGGACCCGACCACGGTGAAGTCGCCCAGGTCCAGGAAGTACATGTAGGGAGAGGGGTTGATCAGGCGCAGGGCGCGGTAGGTCTCGAAGGGGTCGAGTTCTCCCTCGCCCATGAAGCGGACCGACAGCACCAGCTGGTAGACATCGCCAGCGGCGATGTGCTCCTGGGTGCGGGCTACGCCCTCGAGAAATTCCCCGCGAGTCATGCTCGGCTTGGCAGGCCCGACGCGGATACGGGCGCGCGCCGGCGGCAGGGGGCCGCGCAGTGCCCGGATCACCTCGGCACGCAGCAGCTGACGCTCGGTGGCCGAACCGGCGTGCAGCAGGGCCATGCTGCGGGTGACATGATCGAACACCAGCATGGAACGCGGGGCCAGGTAACAGGCGTCAGGCACCGGAAAATCGGCGTGCGTGCCATCCGGCAGGCGCTCGAAGCGGCGCACCAGGTCGTAGGCAGAGACCCCGACCAGGCCCCCCGGCAGCGGCACGCCGGGTACCAGCGGCTGCGGGGCGGGCGCGCGCCGCAGCGCCGACCTCAACGCCTCAAGGAGCTCCCCTGCGCTCGCCGGCGAGGGCCCGAGTCCGCCGTCGATCCAGAGGCCCTGACCGTCGAGCCGGAATTCCGAGCAATCGCCGAAGCCGATGAACGAGTAACGGCCCAGCCGCTCGCCACCATCCACGCTCTCGAGCAGGAAACGGGGCTTGAACGGCGCCAGCTTGAGGTAGGCGGACACGGGCGTGTCGAGGTCGGCAGCGATGTCGAAGGGCGGCTTCATGTGCTCCTCCTATCTGCGGCAGCGGGGAGCGGGCAGACGGCACCCGCTCCCGGCGCGGCCGCGGAAGGGGTTCGGGTCGTCGGCATCCGACGAGTATCGCCGTCCGTCATCGAGACGGTCAAGGCAATGCGGGAGCGAGTCCGGCCCAGCGGTCGAGCTTCTCCTCGAGGAGGTCCAGCGGGAGCGCTCCGTCACGCAGCACCTGCCAGTGGAAGTCTCGCACATCGAAGCGCCCACCCAAGGCCTGCTGATACTTGCCCCTGAGGCGCTGCAGGTGCAGGTCGCCGAGCTTGTAGGCCAGGGCCTGGCCCGGCCAGACGATGTAGCGATCCACTTCGGCGACGATATCGCTGTCGGCCATGGACGAGTTCTCCTGCATGTAGCGGATCGCCTGCTCACGGCTCCAGCCGCGGGTATGCAGGCCGGTATCGACGACCAGGCGCATGGCCCTGAGCATCTCGTCGTTCAGGCGCCCGAACCACGCCATGGGCTCGCGGAACAGCCCGAGTTCGCGGCCGAGGGACTCTGCATACAGGGCCCAGCCCTCGCTGTAGGCGGTGTAGTCACCGAAGCGGCGAAAGCGCGGCAGGTCGGTCATCTCCGCCTGCACGGAAGACTGATAGTGATGCCCCGGCGAGGCTTCATGCAGGGACAGGGTTTCCATGCCGAATTTCGGCTGCGCGCGCAGGTTGAAGGTATTGATGTAGAAAATCCCGGGCACGGATCCGTCTGCCGAAGGGGCCGCATACTCGGCTCCCGCCTCCGACTCGGCACGGAAGGATTCGATGGGCCGCACCACGTAGTCGGCACGCGGTCGATAACTGAACAGCCTCGGCAGGCGCGCATTGATGCGCCGACGTAACGTCCGGTAACCCTGCAGCAGGTCCTCGGGATCGTCGTAGTAGAAGGCCGGCTCGTTGCGGACCCAGGCGAAGAACTGCTGGAGGTCGCCCTCGAACCCCACCTCGCGCTTCACCGTCTCCATGGCCGAACGGATGCGCGCCACCTCGGCCAGCCCGGTAGCGTGGATGCTGGCCGGCAAGGCATCGTCGGCAGGCAGCGTGGTGTGCTGGGCCACGAGATGGCGATACCAGGCCCTGCCATCGGGCAATTCGACCCAGGCCGTGCCTTCTCGGCAACCGGGCAGGTACTCGTCGCGGACGAAGTCGTGCAGGCGGCGATAGCTCGGCGTCAACCGCTCCTCGATGAGCCGGACCATCGCGACCCTGATCTGCTCACGCTCTGCGGGCTTCCAGCCGCGGGGCAGCTTCCTGATCGGTGCATAAAAAACGCTGGCCTCGGGGCTTTCGGCCATTCCGGCACTGAGCATCCGCAGTGACTTCTCCATGACCACGGCGGGTGGCGTGACGCCCTCGGCCAGCCCTCGGCGCATCGCAGCGATGGCGCCATCGACCCAGCGCGGGAACATGGAGGCTCGCTGGATCCAGCGCTGATAGTCGCCGGGAGTCTCGAAGGGCTGCGCACCCTCGCCCGAGCCATAAAGGATCAACGTGGCAGGCACGCCTCCGTCAAAGCCGTCGAAGGGCATCAGCCAGGCGGGAAAGATGCCGCCGGCCAGATCCTGTTCGCGATCACGCAGGAACAGGTCGAGGCTCAGGCGGCCCTGCCTTGAGAGCCCCGCAGGATCGATGGCACGGGCCTCTTCGAGGTAGAGACGCGCCATCTCCAGCTGGCTGTCCCAGTGGGCCTCGGTGGCGGACAGCTCGAGTTGGGCGTCATAGCCGGGAAAACCCATGGCGGTCGCCGTGGTGGCACGAAAGGACAGCCATTCGTCGAAGTAGTCTTCGAGAAGCGCCCACAGCGCCTCGTCAGTCGCCGTCACCGGTTCGCCGCTGACTACGACGGGCTGGGTGACGCAACCGCCGAGCAAGCTGAGTGCCGCCAGCGTCCAGGCTGCCAGAAGACGACTCATGAGGTGCCTCTTACCCGCCCATGCCGTCGGGAGACCCATTGGTACCGTAGCGAGAGCAGCAAGGCGCAGGCAAACAGCCCGATGATCAGCCCCGCCCAAACGCCATCAACGCCCCATTGCAGGCGGATGCCCGCCCACCAGGCCACCGGAAAGCCCACCAGCCAGTAAGCGGTGAAGTTGAGCAGCATGGGTACGCGCGCGTCCTTGTAGCCGCGCAGGGCGCCGGCTGCCCCCACCTGGATCCCGTCAGGCAGGTGGAAGAGTGCTGCGTAGAGCAGCAGCCCTGAGGCCAGGCCGGCCACCTCGGCATCGGGGGTGAACATCAGGGGAATCATGCTGCGTCCAAGCAGGGTCAGGAGGGCGGCCAGCAGCATGAAGGCTGCGCAGAGGCCGACGCCCGACCAGCCGGCGAAGCGCCCGCCCGGCAAGTCCTCGGCACCCAAGCGATGACCAACGTGCACCGTGGTGGCCGAGTGCAGGGCCAGTGGCACCATGAACATCAGCGAGGCCCAGGTCAGGGCAACCTGATGGGCCGCTACGACCGCAGTCCCCAGCTTGCTGACCATCAAGGCCGCCACCGCAAACAGGGCACCCTCGGACACCACACTGCCACCGACCGGCAGGCCAAGCGCCAGGATCTCGCGCAGCGAGCGCAGACTGGGACCCTCGCGCCGGAAGAGTTGCAGTGGCGCGTAGATCGGATGGCGGCGCTGGTAGGCGTGCAGGGAGATGAGCATGGTCCACTGTGCGAGCACGGTGGCCAGCCCGCAGCCTCTCGCCCCCAGGCTCGGCACGCCGAGGTTGCCCAGGGTAAACACCCAGTTGCCGACCACGTTGGCCAGCAGCCCCAGGCCGGCCACCCACATGATGGGCCGGGTCCAGCCGATCCCCTCGGTGGTGTAGCGATGAACCAGGAAGGCCAGCATGGCCGGCAGCCCGAAACAGAGCGTGTAGACGTAGTCGAGCGCGTGCGGCACGGTCTTCGGGTCCGTGCCAAACCAGGCCAGGGCCGGCGCCACCAGCAGCAGCGCCCCCAGCAACGGCAAGGCCAGCAATTGCGACAGCCACAGGCCCTGCCGGAAGCGGTGCCCTACCTCAGTGTCCCGGCGTGCCCCGTAGGAGTGGGCCACCAGGGCCGGCATGGAGAGCAACACGCCGAGTCCGGCGAGGAAGAAGATCTGGTAGTAGGCGACGCCGACCGCAACGCCGGCCAGCGGTTCCGGGCCGAGCCGCCCGGCAGCCATCGTGTTGGCCACGCCCATGCCAGCCAGCACCAGGTTATTGACCAGCAGCGGACCCCCGAGCCGCAGGATCGTCCGCGCATCGCGCCCGAAACGCGCCGAGACCCCGACGTCGAATGACATGGTGTGGGATGAACCGCTGGGATGGGACGTGGAGTCTAGCGCAGCCGGGTCCAGGTCAGGACATGCCGACGGAGGCCGCCCTCCGGCAGGGGCTCGCTCGCCGACAATTCCAGTCGACCGCTGGTCAGGCGCGCTTCGCGCAGTTGCGGTGTGCCAAGCAAGGCGGGGTTCTGGGCCACGGCGAGATCGTGGCGGACCCGGTGACCGACCACCCGATAGCGGCCGGCGTAGCTGAAACTGGTATCGAACAGCCCGGCCCGCTGCTCGGCACTGGCGAGGCGCGGATTGGCCTGCGCCAGGGGGGCTCGGCCACGCGCCGTCACGGTGGCGGACATCCCGCCGTCCGGCGTATAGAGCAACCGTCCCTGGGGACGGGTTCCAAAGGGCCGGGTGATGCGCCCATCCGGGTAGGTCACCTGCCAGCTCGCCAGGCGCCAGGTCCCGACGAGTGCGCGGGCGGTCAGCGGCAGCGGCTTGCTCATGCCGAGATCCTGCGGGCGCAGTCCCAGGCGAGCTGGGCCACCGGCTCGACCATGGCCGCATAGCGATCAGCCTTGGCGCTGGCCGCGGTGCCGCGCACTGCGCGCCCGCGGATGCCGTGCAGGATCGCGGCCAGGCGGAACAGGTTGAAGGCCACGTAGAACTCGAGGTCCGGGACTGCATCCAGCCCGACCTGACGGCAATAGCGCGCGACATGAGCCGTCTCGTCAGGAATATTGAGGGCCTTCAGGTCCTTGCCCAGCAAACCGGTCACGGCCAGGGTGGGCATGCGGTACATCAGCAGGTGATAGGCGAGGTCGGCCAGCGGATGACCCAGCGTGGACAACTCCCAGTCCAGCACGGCGAGGATGCGCGGCTCGGTCGGATGGAAGATCACGTTGTCGATGCGATAGTCACCGTGGACCAGGCTCGTCTGGTCATCCGTCGGCAGGTGCGCAGGGAGCCATTCGACCATGCGGTCGAGGGCCTCGACCCGACCCGCCGCCTCGTCCTCCAGGTACTGGCTGCTCCAGCGGCGGACCTGCCGCTCTACATAGGCCCCGGTGCGCCCGAAGTCCTTCAGCCCGATGGCCACCGGATCCAGCCGGTGGAGGGCGGCCAAGGCGTCGATCAGGGCCTCGAAATAACGCGGCCGGTCGGCACTGGGAACCTCCGGCAGCGCGGCGTCCCAGAAAATTCTGCCCTCGACATGTTCCATCAGGTAGAACCAGCTGCCGAAAACCGTGTCATCCGTGCACAGCAGCAGCGGTTCGGCCACCGGGACACCAGGCTGGCCATGGACGGCCGCCAGGACGCGATACTCGCGGTCCACGGCGTGCGCGGAACCGAGCAATGGCCCGGTCGGCTTGCAGCGCAGCACGTAGCGTCGGCCCGGCGTATGGATGATGTAGGTGGGGTTCGACTGACCACCGGGCAGGCGCTCCACGCGCATGGGTCCGCTGAAGCCCGGTACCTCGGCGGTCAGGTGCCGTTCCAGCGAGCTGAGCAGGACGGGATCGGAGTCACGCACGGGCGGGAGCCTAGGCAAGCCGCCGGGCCTTGCCAATAGTTTCATTTGTAACTAAATTGACCCGATGAAGCGCCAAATCAGCTATCCCAGGGTCGAGGGCACGGCCTCCCGACAGGCCCACTGCGACCTGCCACCGGGCACCTTCGAGCGCGAGATGAGCAAGGAGGGGTTCTTCGGCCCGGCGGCGTTTTTCCATCACCGCCACCCGCCCACCGGCTGGAGCGATTTCGAGGGCCCCCTGCGCCCGCGGGCCTTCGACCTCGCACGCCATGCGGCCGCGCAGGCCTCGCCGTGGAGCGCCGCGGACATCCTCCACAACGCCCACTGCCGACTGCGCTACTGGCGCACGGCTGGCACCATGCCGGCGCTGGCCCGCAATGCCGACGGCGATGAACTGCTGTTCGTGCACCGCGGCGAGGGAGAGCTGTTCTGCGATTTCGGTCACCTGCATTTCGAGGCCGGTGACTACATCGTCCTGCCACGCGGCACGCTGTGGCGACTTGATTGCGCCGGCGAGGCAGAACTGCTGCTGATCGAGGCCACCAACGCCTCTTATGCGCTGCCCGACAAAGGCCTGGTCGGCAGCCATGCCATCTTCGACCCCGCCATGCTGGACGTGCCCCGCATCGACGAAGCATTCCTGGCCCAGCAGGACGAGCGGCCCTGGCAGGTCCACATCAAGCGACGCAATGAGGTCTCGACGGCGACCTTCCCCTTCAATCCCCTCGATGCCATCGGCTGGCACGGCGACCTGTCGGCCTGCCGGATCAACGTCCGCGACCTGCGTCCCCTGATGAGCCATCGCTATCACCTGCCGCCCTCGGCGCACACCACCTTCGTGGCGGGGCGCTTCGTGGTCTGCACCTTCGCACCGCGGCCCTTCGAATCGGACCCGGGCGCATTGAAGGTGCCGTTCTTCCACAACAACGACGACTATGAAGAAGTCATCTTCTATCACGCTGGCGACTTCTTCAGTCGTGACAACATCCATCCCGGCATGCTGACCTTCCACCCCTCGGGCTTCACCCATGGTCCGCATCCGAAGGCACTGGGTCGAATGTTCCAGCAAACCAAGCCGGGGACGGACGAGTACGCGGTGATGATCGACACGCGTGATGCACTCGATGTCGGCAGCGAAGCCGAGGCGGTCGAGTGGACGGGCTACGTGGACAGCTGGAAGGGAGCGGGGAAGTGAAGCTCGCCACGCTTCGGGACGGCAGCCGGGACGGGGCGCTGTATGTGGTCAGCCGGGACCTGGCCCGCGCCGTGCGTGCGGCTCCGGCATGGCCGACCCTGCAACGGGCCCTGGACGATTGGGGCCAGGCGGAGGCCGAACTGCGCGACCAGGCTCTAACGCTGGAGGCTGGCAGCGTGCCGGGCGAGATCGCCTTCGACCCGCGGCGCGCCATGGCACCGCTGCCGCGGGCATTCCATTGGGTCGACGGCAGCGCCTACGTAAACCACGTGGAGTTGGTGCGCAAGGCGCGGGGCGCGGAGATGCCCGCCTCCTTCTGGACCGATCCGCTGGTGTATCAGGGCGGGTCTGACGACCTGTTGGGCGCCACCGAGGACGCGCCGTTTGCCGACGAGGCATGGGGCATCGACCTGGAGGCAGAGGTGGCGGTGGTCACCGACGACGTGCCCATGGGCACGGATCCGCAGGAGGCCCGAGGCCATATCCGTCTCCTGATGCTGGTCAACGACTGGTCGCTCCGCAACCTCATCCCCGGCGAGCTGGCCAAGGGTTTCGGCTTCTACCAGTCGAAGCCGGCCACGGCCTTTTCGCCGGTGGCCATCACCCCGGACGAACTGGGCACGTCCTGGGACGGCGGCCGTGTTCACCTGCCGCTCGAGGTCGAGGTCAACGGCCGGCGCCTGGGCCACCCGAACGCTGGCATCGACATGACCTTCGATTTCGGCCAGCTGATCGCCCACGTGGCCCGAACCCGCAAGCTCGGGGCGGGGACCATCGTCGGCTCGGGGACGGTGTCGAACTACGACCGATCGCTGGGCTCCTGCTGCCTGGCCGAGGTGCGCATGCTGGAGACGCTCGCCGAGGGCGAGCCCCGCACCCCTTTCCTGTCCTTCGGCGACCGGGTGCGCATCAGCATGCGCGATGCCGCCGGGCACAGCCTGTTCGGCGCCATCGACCAGGGAGTCATCCGGGCCGGCCAGATGTAGCAGAATAGCGGTCATGGGCCTGATCCAGCTGACCGCCTCCGACGACCACCTGCTCGACGCCTACGAGTCGCTCCCGGTGGGCACCCCTAAGGGTGGCCTGGTCATCCTGCAGGAAGTGTTCGGGGTGACCGCGCACATGCGGGACATGGCCGATCGCTATGCAGCCGCCGGCTATCACTGCGTGGTGCCTGCCCTGTTCGACCGGGTCGAGCGGGGGATCGTCCTGGACTATGCAGACATCGATCGCGGCCGCGAGCTGATGGGCCTGATCCATCGCGAGGAACTGATCGAGGACGTGGCGGCGGCTGGCGCCCAGGTCAGCGGCTCACACGAGGTGGCGGCCGTCGGCTACTGCTGGGGCGGCACCGTCGCCTGGATCGCCGCCAGCGCGCTGCCGCTGGTGGCGGCCGTGTCCTACTACGGGGCACGCATCCACCAGCACATGGACCTGCTGCCCAAGTGTCCGATGCAGTTCCACTATGGGGACGAGGACGCCGCCATCCCCCCGGAGCGCATCGAGGAAGTGCGCTCCGCGCTGCCGGACGCCGAGATTCATCACTACCCGGCTGGTCACGGGTTCAACTGCACCGACCGCCGCGATTACCACGCAGGGTGTGCCCGATTGGCCATGGCGCGAAGCCTGGTCTTCCTCGGGCGCCACCTGGGCAGGACAACAGGAGCCAGCGCATGAAACTCACCGACCCGGGACTCTTTCGCCAGCAGTGCTACGTCGACGGCCACTGGACGGGCGACCCGGCCCAGGGCTTCGAGGTCCGCAATCCGGCCGACGGCAGCCTGCTGGGCAGCGTGCCGGAGCTCGATGGCGCGGCCACGGCCGCCGCGGTGGGCGCCGCAGCGGCGGCCTTTCCATCGTGGGCAGCCCGAACCGCCAAGGATCGGTCCCAGGTGCTGCGCCGGTGGTTCGAGCTGATCCTGGCACACGCCGAAGACCTGGCGCTCATGATGACCCTGGAACAGGGTAAACCCCTGGCAGAGGCGCGAGGCGAGGTGGCCTACGCGGCATCCTTCATTGAATGGTTTGCCGAGGAGGCCAAGCGGGTCTATGGCGACATCATTCCAGGTCACCAGCCGGACAAGCGCCTGCTGGTGTTACGCCAGCCCATTGGCGTGGTCGCGGCCATCACGCCCTGGAACTTCCCGGCGGCCATGATCACCCGCAAGGTGGCACCGGCCATCGCCGCCGGCTGTACCGTGGTCTGCAAGCCTGCCGAGCAGACGCCGTTCACCGCGCTTGCCCTGGCCGAACTGGCCGGGCGGGCCGGATTGCCCGCCGGCGTCTTCAACGTGCTCACCGGCCAGCCCGAAGTGGTCGGCGGGGTGCTGACCTCCGATCCACGCGTTCGCAAGCTGTCTTTCACCGGCTCGACCGAGATCGGCAAACTGCTGATGCGCCAGTGCTCGGGCACCATGAAGAAGGTGCACCTGGAACTCGGCGGCAACGCCCCGTTCATCGTCTTCGACGATGCCGACCTCGACGCTGCGGTCGCCGGCGCGATGATCAGCAAGTACCGTAATACCGGCCAGACCTGCGTGTGCACCAATCGTTTTCTGGTCCAGTCAGGGATCTATGAGGCCTTCGCCGCACGACTGGCGGAAGCGGTCGGCAAACTCAAGGTAGGCGAGGGTCGCTCGCCAGGTGCCGAGCAAGGCCCCCTGATCGACACCGCAGCCCTGGCCAAGGTGGAAGCCCACGTGGCAGACGCCCTTTCCGGCGGCGCGCGCGTGCTGGTGGGTGGCAAGCGTCACGCGCTGGGCGGCACCTTCTACGAGCCGACCGTCCTCGCCGACGTAACCCCTGCCATGCAGGTCGCGCGCGAGGAAACCTTCGGCCCGGTGGCCCCACTGTTCCGGTTCGAGACCGAGTCGCAGGCCATCGCGATGGCCAACGATACCGAGTTCGGGCTGGCGGCCTATTTCTACACCCGCGACCTGGCCCGCTCATGGCGGGTCTCCGAAGGGCTGGAGTACGGCATGGTCGGGGTCAACACAGGACTGATCTCCACCGAAGTGGCGCCATTCGGTGGCATCAAGGAATCGGGCATCGGCCGCGAGGGATCGAAGTACGGGCTCCTCGATTTCACCGAGCTCAAGTACGTGTGCGTCGGCGGAGTGCAGTGACCGCACGCGGACTGCCCTCCGACCGACTGCTGATCCTGCTGCTGGCTGCCGTGACGGCGGCCGGGCCCGTGACCATGAACCTGTATGTGCCGGCCCTCCCGGCCATCCAGACCCACTTTGGCGCGACCCTGGCAGAGATCAACGCCACGCTCAGCCTCGCCCTGGCAGCGTTTGCCCTCGGTGTTCTGGCCTTCGGCCCACTGTCCGACCGAATCGGACGCCGTCCGGTGATGATCGCCGGCCAACTGGTGTTTGCACTGGGCAACCTGCTGTGCCTGCTGTCGCCGAGCCTCGAGGTGCTGCTTGCCGGTCGCGTGGTGCAGGCACTGGGGTCCTCAGCGGGAGTCGTTGTCGCGCGCGCGGTACTGGCCGATGTCTACGGCCGCGAGCGGATGGCGCGCATGCTCGCCTACATGACCATGATCATGGTCATCGGCCCGACCACCGCGCCACTGGTAGGGGGCGTGCTGACCGAGACCTTCGGCTGGCACTCGCTGTTCGCTGCGCTGCTGGGCGTGAGCCTGCTGACGCTGGCCTTGACCTGGCGCCTGCTGCCGGAAACCCGCAACCAGGCAGACTCCGAGGCGGGCACGAGCCTGCTTGACTCCGCAGGGGCGTTGCTCCGGCAGCGCAAGTTCGTCGACTTCGCCGCCCAGGCGTCCTGCATCTATGCGCTGTTCCTCGGCTTCATCTCCGTGGCGCCCTACGTACTGGCCACCATGGGTTATCCGGCATCGACCTACGGCGCCTGGTACCTGGCCGTGGCCGGAGGCTATTTCCTGGGGAACTGGCTGACCACGCGCTATGCCGTGAAACTGGGCCTGGAGCGCCTGATCCGCATCGGCGTAAGCATCCAGCTGGTCTCGGCTGCGGCAGGCGCCGGACTGGTGCTGGCCGGATGGTGGACACCGGCTGCCCTGTTCCTGCCGATGGGCGTACTCGGCTTCGGCCAGGGCCTGATCCTGCCCAACATCACCGCGAGCGCCGTGGCGTTGGCGCCGCGCACCCCCGGCGTGGCATCGAGCCTGCTGGGTTTCGGTCAGCAGGTGGTGGGAGCGGTCTCCGTCCAGAGCCTCGC
Source organism: Gammaproteobacteria bacterium (assembly GCA_030830595.1). Taxonomy (GTDB): domain Bacteria; phylum Pseudomonadota; class Gammaproteobacteria; order Steroidobacterales; family Steroidobacteraceae; genus SG8-30. The sequence goes on from JAURMS010000157.1 coordinate 23,229, forward strand.
CATGCTGCCCATCGACACGCCGGTACCGCTCTACCTGTTCACGCTGGCCATCGCCGCCATCGCCTGGCTCTGGCTGATGCTGGAACGACGCCCCGCCGTCAGCTGACGGGACGCACCGGCAGGGGCACGTTACAGAGGCCGACCTTGCCGGCGGGGCGATGGAACCACGGCTCGCGCCGGTTGCGCCGCGCCTCGACATGCGCCTCGAACGCAGCCGTGTCGGTCCGCAACAGTTCAAGGCCGGCCTGCGCCGCGGCAGGCAGATCGGCCGCCACCCGCGTGGCAAGGATCAGGATGTGCTGGGCCTCGTCCTCGTAGAAGCCGAGTGGCCCCGTGCCGCGCGGCAGCCCGGACAGCAGGGGCATGCCGGACAGGACCCGCCCCACCAGCGTGATGTTGCGGTCGAGATGGCGCGGTGAATGTCCCGTCACCACATACAGGTCCGCACCGCTGCCGGTGTCCGGATCGTTGTCACGGGAAATGCCCACCATGCCGTAACAGTGGGCCAGCCAGGCCATGCCGGCTGCGGCGTCCCGGGCGGCCGGGAAGCCATCCACGAAGCCGACCTCGGGCGCGTAGACATCGCCGTCAGGCAGGGGGGTAAAGGGCATGCCTGCGTCGAGGCTGATCTCGAACTCGGCCGGCAGGGCCGCTGCCGCGGTCCGCGCCGGCTTGCCGTTACCGCCCCATTGCACGACGTAATTGTCCTGGGATCGATACAGGCGAGTGCCGTCGAAGTAGCCCTCGCGGGCGAGCTTTTGCAGGTTGGCCACGTGGGCAGGCGCGAACCGCGGGGCGAGTTCGATGACGACCCGGCCGGCCGGCAGCTCCACATAGAGCAGGTTCTGCGGATCCGGCTGACGCCAGTCGGTAAGCGGCTGGGCCAGTACGAGGGCGAGCAACAGGGTGGGCGTCATGGGCTCATGTTTGCACAGCTGGCCGGTTAAGATGAAGCCATGACGGCGCGCTTCCTGGAAATCAGCCTGCACGCTCCCGACGTGCTGGCATCGCTAGATTTCTATCGGCGCCTGGGTTTCACCGAGGCGAGTGTCGGCGAGACCTGGTCACATCCCTATGCCGCGGTGAGCGACGGTCGGCTTGCCCTGGGCCTGCATGCCTTCGAGTTCGCCTCCCCGTCGCTGACCTTCGTGCAA
>JAURMS010000158.1 GCA_030830595.1 Gammaproteobacteria bacterium
CCCTTGGACTGGTGTGCTGCCTGCTGTGCGGGCAGCCTGCCCTGGCCGCAGAGAGGACCGATATGGACAGCCACGAATTGATCACCGTCATGGATTCGCTCGAATCCGTGCTGTTTTTCAAGGACCTTGACGGGGTATACCGGGGCGGCAACGCTGCCTGGGTCAAGTTGACGGGCCGTGCCCGCAGCGAGTTGGTGGGCAAAACCGATTTCGACCTGTTTCCCGAGGAGATGGCTGCTTCATTCCGGGCCTACGACCTGGAGATGATGGCCAGCGGCGAATCGCGCAGTAACCAGGAATGGCTGGTCTATCCGGATGGAACCCGTGTGTATGTGGAGACCACCAAGGCACCATGGAGGGATGCGGCTGGAAAGGTTGTTGGCCTGGTCGGCATCTGTCATGCGATTTCCCCGCCAACGGCAGAGCCAGCGAAATAGGCCGCCCACGCCCGTAGTTGATTGGCTGGTGGATGCCTGCCAGCGGTGGCTTGTCTCTCAAAATCCCTTTTCTGATAGATGCCGTCTATATAAGGCATCGTATTTTCCGATGGGGCATCAGCCCGGCGGATGGTTAAATTAGCCGTCCGACTACGCACTTCCTAATGTGAGGAGTTTTTGTATGCGTTTACAAGTTAAACCCCTGTTGGCTGCCATGGCAGTCAGCCTTTCCCTGTCCGTACCGGCCTTGGCCGAAACCGGCATGGCCCGTCCCAACCAGTTCTGGTGGCCCGAGCAGGTCGACCTGAGCCCGCTGCGCCAGCACGGTCCGCTTTCCAACCCCATGGGCGACTTCGACTATGCCGAGGCCTTCCAGAGCCTGGACCTGGCGGCCGTGAAGGCCGACATCGAGGCCCTGATGAAGACCTCCCAGGACTGGTGGCCGTCCGACTACGGTCATTACGGGCCGTTCTTCATCCGCATGGCCTGGCACAGCGCCGGCACCTACCGCATCGCTGACGGCCGCGGCGGCGCCGCAGGTGGCCAGCAGCGTTTCGAGCCGCTGAACAGCTGGCCCGACAACGCCAACCTCGACAAGGCCCGGCGCCTGCTGTGGCCCATCAAGCAGAAGTACGGTCGCAGCCTGTCATGGGCCGACCTGATGGTGCTGACCGGCAACGTGGCCCTCGAGTCAATGGGCTTCAAGACCTACGGCTTCGCGGGTGGCCGAGAGGACGACTGGGAAGCAGACCTCGTGTACTGGGGCCCGGAGAACGAGTTCCTGGCCGATGAGCGTTACAGCGGCGATCGCGAGTTGGCGAACCCGCTGGCCGCCGTGCAGATGGGCTTGATCTACGTCAATCCGGAGGGCCCGAACGGCAATCCCGACCCGCTGCTTGCGGCCAAGGACATCCGTGAGACCTTTGGTCGCATGGCCATGAACGACGAAGAGACCGTGGCCCTGCTCGCCGGCGGTCACACCTTCGGCAAGGCCCACGGTGCGGCCCGGCCGGATAAGTGCGTCGGCAAGGAGCCCGCTGCGGCTGCGATCGAGGAGCAGGGCTTCGGCTGGACCAACAAGTGCGGCACCGGCAAGGGTGTCTACACCATCACCAGCGGCCTCGAGGGCGCCTGGACCTCCACCCCGACCCAGTGGAGCATGCAGTACCTGGGCAACCTGTTTGCTTTCGAGTGGGAGCAGACGCGCAGCCCCGGTGGCGGCATCCAGTGGGTGCCAGTCGGCGGTGCGGCGGCCAACCTGGTGCCTGACGCCCACGACCCGAACAAGCGGCATGCGCCGATCATGTTCACTACGGACCTGGCCCTGAAGGAAGATCCGAGCTACCGGGCGATTTCAGAGCGCTTCCTGCAGAACCCGGCCGAGTTCGAGCTGGCCTTTGCCAAGGCCTGGTTCAAGCTCACCCACCGCGACATGGGCCCGAAGGCGCGCTATCTGGGCGCCGACGTGCCGGCTGGCGACCTGCTGTGGCAGGACCCGGTGCCCGCAGTGGATCACCCGCTGATCGATGCGGCGGATGCTGCGGCCATCAAGCAGTCGATCCTGGCCTCTGGCCTGTCGGTTTCCGACCTGGTCCGCACTGCCTGGGCCTCGGCGGCTTCCTTCCGCGGGACCGACCTGCGCGGTGGGGCCAACGGGGCCCGCATCCAGCTGGCTCCTCAGAAGGACTGGGCGGTGAACGATCCGGCCGAACTGGCCGCCACGCTCAAGGTGCTCTCGGGCATCCAGGCGGACTTCAACGCCAAGGCCAAGGGCGGCAAGCAGGTCTCGCTGGCCGACGTCATCGTGCTCGGCGGTGCAGCAGCCATCGAACAGGCTGCCAAGGCCGCTGGACACGACGTCAGCGTGCCCTTTGCACCGGGCCGCACGGATGCCACGCAGGAGATGACCGACGTCAGCTCCTTCGCGGTGCTGGAGCCCACGGCCGATGCCTTCCGCAACTACTACGCCCCGGGCAACTACCGCTCGCCGGCCAACCTGCTGGTCGAGCGTGCCAACCTGCTCACCCTGACCGTGCCTGAGACGACGGCGCTGGTGGGCGGCCTGCGTGCGCTCGGTGCGAACGCCGGGGGCGCTGCCCATGGCGTGTTCACCGATCGTCCGGGTACCCTCAGCAACGACTTCTTCACCAACCTGATGGACATGTCCACGCAGTGGGTGAAGTCCTCGAGCCAGGAAGGCCTGTACGAGGGTCGCGACCGCAAGACCGGTGAGGTCAAGTGGACGGCTACCCCAGTGGACCTGGTGTTCGGTTCCCACGCCGAGCTGCGTGCGATCGGCGAGGTCTATGCCGAGGCTGGCGGCGAGGCGAAGTTCGTCAACGACTTCGTCGCGGCCTGGGACAAGGTGATGACGCTGGATCGCTTCGACCTGCGTTGAGCGATGACCGGGCGGTTGGACCGCCCGGTTTCTGTAAATAGAGCGGCGCCTTCGGGCGCCGCTTTTTTTGTCTGCCCACGGGGTGATACCGTGTCACCCATGAACAAGCACCTGCTGTCGACTACTTTTTTGTTCCTTGCCCTCGTGACCAGCGCAGCCGCTGCGGTCGTGGGCTTCCAAAATCCCATCCTGCGTGGCGGGTTTCCCGACCCGTCGATCTGTCGAGTCGACCAGGATTATTATTTGGTCAACTCCAGCTTCGAGTATTTTCCTGGCCTGCCGGTGCATCACAGCAGGGACCTGGTTAACTGGACCCTGATCGGGCATGGCCTGCACCGAGAGGAGCAGGCAAGCGGCGTGGTGAACCTGGTCGACGTGCAATCCGACGGCGGTATCCATGCGCCGTCGATCCGCTGCAGGGACGGCATGTTTTACATCATCACGACCAACGTCTACTCGCCTCCCGCCGCAGGCGCCGAGACGCAGTTCGTCAACTTCGTCCTTACCGCCAGTGATCCTGCCGGCCCTTGGTCTGATCCGAAGGTCATCGAGGGCGCGCCCGGCATCGACCCGGACCTGTTTTTCGATGACGACGGGCGCGCCTGGTACGTTGGGACGCATTCGCCCGAGAAGCCGAATTTCCCTGGGGAGGGAGAGATCTGGCTGCAGGAGCTGGACACCGAGCGCTGGTCACTCAAGGGGGAGCGCTACTTACTCTGGCGCGGGGCCTGTGGTGGCGTCTGGGCCGAGGGGCCGCACCTGTACAAGCGGGACGGTCGATACTACCTGTTGGTGGCGGAGGGGGGGACTCACTTCAACCATGCGGTGACCGTGGCTGTAGCCGACCAGGTTACCGGCCCCTATGAGTCCAACCCGCGTAATCCCATCCTGACCTCGCGGCACCTGTCCTACGACTACTGGGTCAACAGCACCGGTCACGGTGACCTGATCGAGCTGGCTGACGGGCGTTGGTACATGGTTCTGCTCGGCATTCGCAATGAACTGGAGCGCGCCTCCAACATGGGACGGGAGACCCATCTCGTACCGGTCCAGTGGGAGCGTGAGCCCTTCGAGTGGAAGTCCATCAAGTTGGAGTGGCCGGTAGCAGCGGGGAATTCCGGCAGGGTGGAGCGCGACAACCCGCCCGTGTTTCCGGACGGCGCCCAGCGCGAAAGCAGGCTGTGGGCCGACGACTTCGACTCGCCGCGGTTGGGGCTACCCTGGAATTTTCGCCGCGTGCCTCCGTCCGGCACCGTCTCGTTATCGGCACGCCCCGGATACCTGCGACTGGCGGCGGGTAGTCCTATTGCCCCGCGTGGTCGGGCGAGCCTGCTCGGATTTCGCCAGACCGAGAGCGTTTTCGAGTACCGGGTGCGCATGGACTTCGAGCCGGGACAGGCGGAAGCCGAGGCGGGCCTGTCGCTTTTTCAGAAGGATGACAACTACCTCACCCTGACCATTGTGGGCGGAGAGGGTGCAGCGCGCCTGCGACTGACCGTGGCCGAGCGTGGCAAGCCACCGGTTCGGGTGAAGGAAATTGAACTCCCCGGTTACTCGGGCGGTGTCTTCCTGGAGTTGGCATCGGACGGCCGTGAGTATCGGTTGTCTTACGCGCTGGATGCTGCAATGAGGCCCGAGGCCTTTGCCCGTTTGCCTGGTCACTTGTTCCTGAGTAAGGGTTACACCGGCGCGTATCTCGGCGTGTATGCGGCGGGGGCGGCAGCCGAGCAAGCCCAGTATGCCGATTTCGACTGGGTGCGCTACTCAGCCGGCGGCGGGCAGTAGTCGGTCCAGCGCGACGACCACCCGCTCCACCTCCTGGTCACTGGTGTAGTGCACCAGCGACACCCGCGCGACGCCCACCTGCGGGTCGATGCCGAGTACCGCCAGGAGACGCCAGGCGTAGAAATTGCCGGCCCCGATGCCGATGTCCTCCGCGGCGAGACGCTGGGCCAGTGCCCACGGCGTGAGACCCGCGCAGGTGAAGGCGAAGGTGGGTGCGCGACCTTCGGTGCGGTGGTGACCCAGCAGCCGAATGCCTGGTCGATGGCGGAGGAAGTCGAGCAGCGGCGTCATCAGGCGCGCCTCACGCTCCTGAAACAGCGTCGAGACGCCGCGGCCCATGAGGGCAGGGGGTTGCCCCGCCAGCCCGTGGTGATTGGCGACGGACTCCAGGTAATCGACCACCCCGTTCACCGCGGCGACCTGCGCGTGGTCGGGCCCGGCGGGGACCAGTCGCGCGATGGGCTTGCCCTCGTTGAAGAAGTGCCCCTGGTTAGGCAGCTGCTCCAGCAGGGCGCGCCAGACGTACATGGCGCCCAGGTGGGGACCGAAGACCTTATACAGCGAGAACAGGTAGACGTCGGCGCCCAGCTCGCCGAG
>JAURMS010000159.1 GCA_030830595.1 Gammaproteobacteria bacterium
ATCAACTCCACCAACGATCGACTGCTGGAGGTTACCGACCTGCCCTGTGGCCGCTTTGATGCCTGCCTTGCGGAATTCCAGCGGGCGGGACGGGGTCGTCGCGGCCGGACCTGGGTAGCCCCGTTTGCCTCCGGCCTCTGCCTGTCCGTTAACTGGCGTTTTCCCGAGATGCCGCCGCAGCTCGCGAGCCTGTCGCTGGTCGCGGGGGTAGCCGCGCGGCGTGCGCTGAGCAGGGTTGGTGTGGAGGATGTGGCCCTGAAGTGGCCCAACGACTTGCTGCGGGATGGCGGCAAGCTGGGAGGCATCCTCTGTGAATTGCGTGCCGAGTCGGCCGGCCCTGCCTACATCGTGATCGGGATCGGGCTGAACGTATGCCTGCCCGCCGGGGTGGCCGACGCCATCGGGCTCGGCGGGTTGCCACCTGCTGACCTTGCTGGCCACGCGGCTGGAAGGGCCGGCTTTCGCGCCGAGCTGGCGGGGGCCTTGCTCAACCAACTGGTGCTGGCGCTGATGGAGTTCGAGCAATCTGGCCTGGCGCCGTTCCGGGACGAATGGTCTGCGGTCGACGCCCTGCATGGCCAGCCAGTGAGCCTGCACCATGCGGATGGCATCAGGTCAGGCAGGGCAGCGGGTATCGACGAGGATGGCGCCCTGATCTTCGAGTCAGCCGGTGTCCGTGAGCGAGTCGTTTCCGGCGAGGTCAGCCTGCGCTTCGGGGCGGATTCATGAATCTCCGCTTCCTCATCGTGCTGCTCCTGGTGGGTAATCTCGCCTTCCTCGCCTGGTCGCTGTGGATCCATGAAGAGCCCGTACTGCCCCAACCGGTGGGCGAGCATCCGGTGCGCCTGGTGTTGGCCACGGAGGCGGCGGTCCCGGAGGCACTGCCAAGGCAGGGTGCACCCCTGCCGGCGGGCTGCCTGAGTTTCGGGCCGTTCACCGATCCAGCCGAGGTCGGCAAGATCAGCACATCCCTCGAAGAACGAGGCCTCAAGCCACGGCAGCGGGTGGGCGAGGGCACGGTGTGGACCGGCCACCGGATTTCCCTGCCAGTGGCCGACCGGGACCAGGGACTGGCCGTCGTGCGCCGCCTCAAGCAGATGGGCGTGACCGATGCCTACGTGATGCCGGAGGAGGAGGGGGGCCTCGTCTCACTGGGCCTGTTCAGCGAGCGCCCACGCGCGCTACGGCGGTTGGACGAGGTGCGGGCGCTCGGCTTCGAAGCCGTGATCTCGGAGCGTGAGCGCCTGGGTGCCCTGTACTGGGTCGAGGCCGAGGTGGCGGATCCATTCGTCCTCGAGGGGCTCGGAGGAGAGCGCCGCGAGGACGGACGCATCCTGCGACTGCGGGTGGAGTCCTGCCCCGGGGACTGAAGTACACTAGCAGGAATGCCGGGTTAGCTCAGCTGGTAGAGCAGCTGATTTGTAATCAGAAGGTCGGGGGTTCGATTCCCTCACTCGGCACCAATAAAACACTAGCCAAAAACGAACCCAAGGGTAAAAGGGTAATGGAGTAAATTCCGAAGAAAGCTTTACTACTGTGACGAGGATATGCAACCGCCGGACCACAGCCGTGCCAATCTCAATCGAGACACCCTCGCGTCTGACCCTCAGCGGCACCCGCCGCGCTCGAGCTGTAGAGTAGCCCCGCGAGCGGACACCGGGGGCGCCGGACACCAAATGGAGACTGAAGAATTAGGCCCTGGATGGGGCCAAAACAAGCAGGTAATAAGGAGTATTAATCATGCATGGACGCGATAATTCGTGCCTTGGTTCCGAAAGTCGAGAACAGATGAGGCTGGCCATCTTCATTCCGAAGAAGAACTTAGTATCAGAGACCTTTATTCGTGCACATGTTGATCAACTCCCTTTTGAGACCGTTCCATATTATGGGTCGAATTTAGTAATCGTCACAGGCCAAGGTCGGCCAATCGGTCGTATCGGTGCTTGGCTCTGTGCCGTTGCGAACCTTTTTGGAGTTGGTTACGACCATGCTGGAAGGGTGGTTAGATTGCTAGTACCTAGATGGAGTGATTATTTTGTCGAGCGCAATTTGGCGACGCACCTGAAGGATGCGGGCATAGACCGTGTTTTAGCAGAATATGGAACAACCGGGACCTTTTTGTTTCGCGCTTGTGAAAAGGCAGGGGTGCCATTGTTCGTTCATTTCCATGGATATGATGCATCGGTTCGAAGTGTGCTCAAGGCCCATCGTGGTGCCTATCAGGAGATGTTCAAGAAAGCTGCCGGAATAATTGCTGTATCGGTTTCAATGAAGAATGCTCTAGTGCATCTTGGCGCAGATCCCGGACGCGTTCTAGTAAGTCCCTGTGGTGTCGATCCTCGAGTTTTTTGTGGGGGCACTCCGGAATACAGTCCGCCTCATTTTATTGCGGTTGGGCGTTTGGTTGAGAAAAAGGCGCCACACCTCACGATTCGGGCTTTTGGAGAGGTCTCGCGTGAGATTGATGATGCTACTCTCACCATTGTCGGCGATGGACCGCTTATGCGGAGCTGTCGGCAGCTAATAAGAGCTATGAGACTGCAGCACTCAATTAGATTAGTTGGATCTCGCTCGTCAATCGAGGTTCGAAAGTTTATGCGCAATTCTCGGGCATTTGTGCAACATTCAGTGGTAGCGAATAATGGCGATAGTGAGGGTACGCCGGTGTCAGTCGTTGAGGCGCAAATGACTGGATTGCCAGTGGTTGCGACCCAACACGCTGGTATCGCGGACGTGGTCGTAAGTGGTGAAACAGGCTACCTAGTTACTGAGGGTGATTTCGCCTCCATGGGGACGTACATGCTGGAGCTTGCTAGAAATCCGAAACTGGCTGCTACTATGGGTCGGGCCGCTCGTTTAAGGGCAGAGAAAAACTTCACGCTGGAAAAACATCTCACTAGTCTTGCAGCAACGATTCGGATGGATGCGCCTGTCACATAAGAGAGTGGTTGCTCTGGCCCTTCATTGCCTGGCTAGTTGATTTAATTTCTATGGACTTCCCGGCCCAACCAGCGCTATCTCGCTGGATCGGTTTGCCCTTCCTTCCGCAGCAGCGCCTTGATTTCCGCCATTTCGGCGCGGACGCCGGCGATCTCCCGGTGAAGGTCTTCCTCGATATGAGTCCGGGCGGCATCGACCGCGACCATGGCGTCTGCCTTTTCGTTGGCCGCCAGGTCCTGGATTGAGCTCACGATGACGCCGATGAACAGGTTCAGCATGGTGAATGTGGCGATGAGGATGAAGGGCACAAAGAAAGCCCAGGCATATGGATGCTCTTCCATGACGGGACGTACGATGCCCATCGACCAGCTCTCCAGCGTCATGATCTGGAACAGGCTGTAGAGCGACTCGCCGATCGTTCCGAACCACTGGGGGTGAGTGGCACCGAACAGTTTGGTGGCGATCACGGCGAACACGTAAAAAACTACCGCCAATAGTGTTGCAATTGAGCCGATGCCGGGAATGGCCGCCAGTAATCCTCCGACCACTCGCCGCATTGAAGGCACAATGGTGAGTATTCTGAAGACGCGCAGCACGCGAAGAGCCCGCAAGATGGCGAACTGACCGCTGGCGGGGTACAAGGCAATCGCGACTACCGTGAGGTCAAACAACCCCCATGGGTCACGAAAAAAGGCCAACCTGAAGGTGTAGATGCGAAGCGCGAGCTCTGCCACAAATACGGCGAGAATGGCCGTATCGATGGCAATCAGCAGCGGTCCGTAGGTCGCCATGATCCGGCCAGAGGTTTCCAGCCCCAGGACCACGGCGTTGATGACGATGAGGGCAAGGATGGTGTATTGAAACGGCCGGCGGTGGATAAAGTCGGCCAGTTTTTTGCGGTGAAGGGGCAAAGACATTTCGGTTCTCGCCATATTAGGTCCGAGTAGTGGTTGAACGCCAAAAGGAAGAATGACAACAGTGTCCGAAGTCTCCCGGCCGCGGCTTAGAACCCGAGCATGGTTCAAGGGACCGCTTTAGGTTCGGCTACGGCAATATCGGTGGTGGCGATAGCGATGATACGGCCGTCCACCCGGATCGGGAACGAGTAGGTTCGCATCCAGATCTCGCCGCCGCCTTGGTCGAAGTAAGGCTCACTCCAGACTGGCTCACCTGACTCCAGGGGGCGACGCAGCCAAGGCTGTTCGTCGATGCCATAGTCCGGGGCCATCAGGTCCGCATAGGCCAGATCGCCCCCGCTGCGGTACCAATAGGGACTGGCTACGGCCTTGCCTTCCTCATTGAGCAGGGTAACGGTAGCCCCATAGCAAGCGGGTGGGCAATCGTTGATGTAGTCGCAGATCCAATCCGATAGCGAAGCCAGCGACGGCGGCTCGGGGTGCTGGTGTTCTGGGAGATGCCGGAGCCGTAATAACAGGGGCTCGGCTTCCAGTTTGCGGACAAATTCAGCCTTGAAACTTGCTAACTCTCTTTCAATTTGATTCTGCTCATCGTCGGCGGCTGTCGCCACGCTGGCAAGTGTGAGGAGCACCGCGATAAGGACCACTCTGAAAAATAATTGCTGCATTGCAAAACTCCAGGTAGCGATCATTTCGTCGGGCCACGACGACTTCCAATTATCTCACTTGCAGCAGCATTTAATCTGTGTTCTAACAACGAGCGAACAAACTTGGAGGCAGCGTTGTTTCGATCCTCATTTGCCATGCTCATGGGCATCTCAGTGGTGGCCGCCTTGATAGTCTACCCGGCGGTGCCGCTGATCTACCGCTGTGCGGTGCAGGTTTAGTTGAGTTATGGGTAAGCTGCTTAAGGTGTTTCCTGCTGCGGCTACTTTGGCAGTGTGCTGCATGCCTCTCGCAGCCGAGGTGCCCGTCTGGTCAGAAGAGTTCAACACGCCCGGCCCGCCTAACGCATCCACCTGGTCCTACGACCTGGGTGCCGGCGGATGGGGTAATGGAGAACTCCAGGAATACACCGCCAACGAGGAGAATGTCCGCGTGGTGGGCGACGTCGCCGGTGCGGAGGGCGGAGCGCTGGTCATTACGGCGCTGGAGCGGATTCAGAAGGGCAAGAATCGTCGGGGCTTCACCTCGGCGAGGTTGCGAACCCAGGACAAGTTTCATTTCAAGTTCGGGATCCTCAAGGCCAGGATCCAGGTGCCGGACCTGGCCAACGGG